>NZ_JBEPQI010000013.1:0-243681 GCF_040547725.1 Bradyrhizobium sp. LA2.1 | reverse complement strand
CACAAAGCTCGGCTGTCCCGTCCGCTTGACCGCCATCGCTACCCTCCAAGGCTTTGCCCTAGGGAATCACAATTGACGAATTACGCAACAGGCCCACAAGGGGAGAGGGAAAGCGCCGCGTCCGGTTCACGAGTGGCTTACAACCCCGCCTTGGCGATCGCGTCCGCAAAGGAGCGATCCACGATCTCAGCCGCATCGAGCTTCTGCTTGATCAGGCCCCAGCGGAAATAGAGATCGATCGTGCTCTGCTCGTCCGCGACCACGCCGTCGTCGATCGGCGCGATGCGGATCTTTGCGCGCGACAGCCAGTTCTGCGGCACGGCGGTCGGGATGTTCATCAGCTTGCCCCAGGTCGCGGCATAGCTGTCGACGTTGCTCAGCGACCACGCCCGCGCCGCCGTGAGGCGGCGGATGAAGTCCGTCAGCTCCGCGCGCTTGTCGCGGATCGCGTCGGGCCGTGCGACCTGGAAGCTCAGCCCCGGCGTCAGACCCTCCGAGGTGATGACGCGGCGCGATTTGAACAGCACCTCTTCCTGGCTCACATACGGCTCCCACGTCGACCAGGCATCGACCGAGCCTTGCGTGTAGGCGATCTTGGCATCGGACGGCGCCAGGAACGCGATCTGCACGTCGCTCGCAGCCCAGCCGTTCTTCTCGAGCGCAGCGAGGATCAATTGATGACCGATCGAGCCGCGGCCGGTTGCGATCTTCTTGCCGCGCAGATCGGCAAAACTCCTGATCGGCGAATTCTCGGGCACGAGGATCGCGAGCCCCTCGCGGGTCTGACGGATCGCGGCGATCGCCTTCACCGGCGCGCCGGAGGCGGCGGCGAAGGTGAACGGCGCATCGCCCACGATACCGGTCTCGATCGCGCCGGCGCTGAGCGCTTCCAGCAGCGGTGCCGCGGCCGGAAACTCCTTCCACTCGATCTTATATGGGACATCCCTAAGCACACCTGCCGCTTCCATCACGGCCTGCGAATTGCCCTTCTGGTCGCCGACGCGCAAGGTGGTTTGCGCCGCCACGAGCTCCAACGAGCCGAACAGCAGCGCACCGGCCAGCATGAGACGGATCATTCCGCCGCCTCGCCGCGAACGGCCTGGCGCTTGGCGACCAGCTCGCGCGTCAACGGGATCAGCTCGCGGCCATATTCGATGGCGTCGATCAGGGGATCGAAGCCGCGGATCAGGAAGTGGCTGATGCCGAGATCGTAATAGTCGCCGAACACTTCGGCGACCTGCTCGGGCGTGCCGACCAGCGCGGTGGTGTTGCTGTTGGCACCCGTGAGCTTGGCAATCTCGGTCCACAGCCGCTTGTCGATGCGGCTGCCCTGGTCGGCGAGCGCGAGCAGGCGCCGCGCGCCGGCCGTGGCATGGCCGTCGGCGGGCTTGCGGTAGCCGGTCTTGTCCTGGAGCGCGGTGGCACGCGCCAGAATCTCTTCCGCCTTCTCCCAGGCCTGCTTCTCGGTCGGCGCGATGATCGGCCGCACCGAGAGGCTGAAACGCGGCGTCGGCCGTCCCTGACGAACCGCCGCGTTGTGGACGCGGGAGGTGACGTCGCGCACCTGCGCATAGGATTCACCCCACAGCGCAAAGGTGTCGGCATGCTTGCCGGCGACCTCGATCGCCGCATCCGAAGCGCCGCCGAAATAAATCCGGATGCCCTCGGGACGATATGGCTTCACCTGCGAGAATGCGTTCTCGACCTGGTAGTGCTTGCCCTTGTAGGTGAACGGCTTGTCGCTGGTCCATTCGAGCTTGAGGACATCGAGGAACTCGGAGGTGCGGGCATAACGCTCGTCCTTGTCGTCGAGCGTGTTGCCATCCTGCCGAAGCTCGGTCGCATTGCCGCCGGTGATGACGTGCAGGGCGACCCTGCCGCGGGAAAACTGGTCGAGCACGGCGAACTGGCGCGCCAGCAGCGTCGGCGCGGTGAAGCCCGGCCGCTGCGCGATCAGCACATTGAGGCGGTCGGTGACGCCCAGCACGTGCTGGGCAATCTGGAGCGCGTCCGGCGTCGTCGAATGAAACGCCAGCAGGGCGCGGTCGAAGCCGGCATTTTCGTGCGCCTTCGCCACCGTCTCGATATGGGTGGGGTTGAGGACCGGCCCCTCGCGGACGACGGTCTCGGACGAATTGTTGTTGCTGATGAAGCCGATGAACTCGATCGACATGATCGTCTCCCTGTTTGTTGTCCTGAAAGCTAGAGGCCCAATTCGGCGCGGCCGAGGCCGGTGCGCGTGGCATCGTCCTGCGGCGTGTGCACGCGGCCGCACAGCACGTCGCGATAGTGCCGCTCCAGCGGATTGGTGCGGCTGAGGCCGTGGTTGCCAGTCAACGATAGTGCATCCTCGACTACGGCAACGGCGTTGTTGGTCACCGTCAGCTTGATGACGTTGGATTCGCCGGTGGAGAGAGCGACGCCGTCGTCGAAGTCGCGGGCGAACGTCTCGATCAGCCGCGCATTGACTGCGAGCCTGGCCTCGATGGCACCGAGGATCTCCTGCGCCCGCGGCAAGGTCGCAAGCGGCGCCCCGAGGCTGGCGGGGACGCGCTGCTTCAGGAACGAGACGAACCAGTCGCGCGCGGCACGGGCAATGCCGTCATAGATCGCGGCAACGAACACCGTGTGGACGGTCGCCTGCGCGACGTCGGGCGCACGCCACTCCGAAGGCCTTCGGACATCGACCTCGGCATCAAGCGGGATCACGACGTCGTCGAAGATGACATCATGGCTGCCGCTGGCGCGCAGGCCGTGATGATCCCAGGTCTCGACGATGCGGGTGCCCGGCAGTCCCGCCGGCACCAAAAACTGGCCGACGCGCGGCTCGGCTTCGTCGGTCCGCGCCCAGACCAGATACCATTTCAGGATCGGCGACCCCGTCGAATAGATCTTGTGACCGGTCAGGCGCCAGCCGGTCTCGGTGCGGCGTGCGATCGTCGCCGGCAGGCCGCCGCGCGCGGGCGAGCCGAGTTCGGGCTCGACGCGGAGCGCGTTGACGAGCGCGAGGCCCTCGACGCTCTCACGCGCAAGCTTGCGCGACAGCTTCGCCGGCCAGGTCGGGCTGCGCCCCATCACCAGATGGTTGATGTAGTGCATCGACAGCACCAGCGCGGTCGAGGAATCGGCCTTGCCGATGATACCGATGACCCGCGCGGCATATCGTGCGCCCGCTCCGGCCCCGCCATGAACGGCCGGCACCGTCAGCGACAGCAGGCCTGCCTCGGACAGCTCGCGAAAATTCTCGAAGGGAAAGCTGCCGGCGCGATCATGCTCGGCTGCACGCGCAGCAAAGCCTTCGGCCAGCGCCTCGGCGCGCGCGATGTAGTCGGGCTCGCTATGGGCCGCCCGGCCCTGGGCTACAGAGGTCACCATGTAGCGTCCAATCCCAACAAGCCGAGGATCTGGCGGCGCAGATCCGCCAGATATGGATCGCCGCGATGGCGCGGATAGGGCCGGTCGACACGGATGTCGGCCTTCACCCGCGCCGGGCGGTCGCTGAACACGATGACGCGGTTGGCGAGCACCAGCGCCTCCTCGGCGTCGTGCGTCACCAGCAACGTGGTAAAGCCCTTGCGCTGCCAGAGCGAGACGAGCTCGGCCTGCATGGTGATGCGGGTCAGCGAGTCGAGCTTGCCGAGCGGCTCGTCGAGGATCAGGATCTTTGGATCGTTCACGAGCGCGCGGGCGAGCGCGACGCGCTGCGCCATGCCGCCGGAGAGCTGATGCGGATAGGCATTGCGGAACGACGACAGACCAACGAGATCGAGCGCGTCATCCACGCGCTGCCGCTGGCTCTTCAAAATGCCCTGGGCCTCGAGGCCCAGGGCGACGTTGTCCCAGACCGACCGCCAGGGAAAAAGGGTCGGATCCTGGAACACGACCACGCGCGAGGGATGCGGGCGGGTGATGCGCACCTCGTCCTCGCGGAGCGTTCCGGCCTTGGGCTTGTCGAGGCCGGCGACGAGCCGGAGCAACGTCGACTTGCCGCAGCCGGAGGGGCCGAGCAGCGCGACGAACTCGCCCGGCTCCACGGAGATGCTGACGTCGCTGAGAACAGGCAGCTCGGTGCCGTCGATGTCGAAGGCGTGGCTGACCTGCTCGATGTCGAGCGCGGCGCCGGCGGCCGGCGGGGTCGTGACTTCGGCCAGTGCGGTTGCGGCTACCATTTCACGGTCCCCTTCTGCCAGACCAGCAGGCGATCGCGGATGGCGAACAGCAGGGTGATGGCGCCGGAGCAGAGCAGCGACATCACGATCAGCGCCGCATACATGTTGGCGTAGGCGGCCCAGCCCTGCGCCCATTGCAGGTACCAGCCGAGCCCGGCCTTCACGCCGATCATCTCGGCCACGACGAGCACGGCGAAGGACGAGCCGAGGCCCATGAACAGGCCGACGAAGACGTGCGGGAGTGCGGCGGGGATCGCGACCTTGAGCACCAGGAAGGACGGCTTTGCGCCGAGCGTGCGTGCGACGTCGTAATAGGCGTTGCTGACGCTCGCGACGCCGGACCAGGTCAAGACGGTGACCGGGAAGCCGGTCGCCAGCGCGATCAGGAAGGTCGAGGCGCTCCAGCTCGACGGAAACGTGAAGAAGGCAATCGGCAGCCAGGCGGTTGCCGGCAGCGGGCCGATGAAGCGTAGCACCGGATGCACCCAATAGCCGACCGCGCGCGACCAGCCGATCGAGACGCCGGTCAGGAAGCCGACCGTGGCGCCGATCAGATAGCCGCCAAGCTGGAGCTTGACCGAGGCGAAGACGCTGTCGAGCAGCTTTGGCAGATCGTCGGTATAGACCTCGATGATCGACTGCGGCGGCGGGAAGAACGGCAGCGGCAGCCACGCAAACTTTGCGGTCGCAACCTCCCACAACGTCAGGAATGCGCCGAGCGCCACGAGCCAGGGCGCGCGCTGGCGCAAGGCCTTACCGGCGGAGCCGAGGTAGTCGGCGCCGACGGTGCCGAACAAGGCGATTGCGGCAACGATGAAGGCGGCGATGCCGAGCGAGTGCGTCCGCGACCAGTCGCCGACATCCTCCCACCACAGGCAGGACAGGCCGAACGCGATCCACGCGACGCTCGCGAGAATGCCGACGCCGGATTCCCGGACCCAGCTCGCAAGAACCGGCGCGCGCGAGAGGCGCGGCGCGCCGGAGGCGAGGCCGTCAGACAGCGAATACGTCGACATAGATGCGCTCCGCGAATTTGGCCGTATCGGTGCTCTGCTTGAAGACCTGGACGCTCTTCAAATCGTCGGCATAGGACTTCAGCTCGCGCTTCAACACCTCACCCACGGGATGATGATGATGGGTGTGGTAGCGCACCATGCCCTCGATATCGGCGAGCGACGCCGTCTTCGGCGCGTAAGGCTGGAACGATTTTGCCGTCACGACCGGATTCTGCGCGGTGAACATCGCGGCATCGAGCAGCGCCTGCGTTAGGGCGCGCGCGACCTGCGGCTCCTCGCGCACCAGGCTGCCGCGCAGGCCGAGGATGCAGCAGCTCTTGTCGCGATATTCGCCGTCGAGATTGGAGGCGACTTCCTTGTACTGGCTGTCCTTGAGCCAGAGATAGCCCAGCGGATCGGATGACAGGAAAGCCTGCACCTCACCCTTCTCGACGGCGACGTTGAGCAGGTTGCCGGGATAGGCGCGCCAGTCGACATCCTTGACCGGGTCGATACCGAGCTTGGCGAGCTGAATGGAGAAGAAGTTCTTGTCGGGGCCACCGAGGTCGCCGACCGCGACGATCTTGCCCTTGAGGTCGGCGAGCTTGCTCACATTGGAGTCGGCGCGGGTCAGGACGCGCATGCAGCCGCCATGGGTGCCGGCGGCGATCTTGACGTCAAAGCCCTGCTCCAGCGGCTTCAGCCAACGCAGCGCCATGCCGAGCCCCGCATCGCTCTTTCCCGTCGCGATCGCCTCGAGCAGTTGATCGGTCGAGCCGGAATAGTTGATGAGCTCGATGTCGAGATTGTGCTTCTGGAAGAAGCCGTGCTCGATGGCGACGGGCACCGGCGCGAGACAGACCGCGCCGGCGTTCCAGGAGAGTTTCAGCTTGCGCGGCGCGCCGGTGAGGACGGGGCCATCCGCGGCCGTCCGGCACAGCGGAAACTCAGAGAGATCGACACCGGGCGCGATCGCCTGTGGCGCAAAGGCCTGTGCTGCACCAAAGGCACCAAGCGGCGCGGCAAACGCCGCCGCAAGCCCCGCCTGCAGCAAATGGCGCCGGTCGAGGCCAGATCCGCTGCGCTTGTTGTCGTTGCCCATCAGTCCCCGCTCCTGCGCTGGCACAGCTCCGCCGTTCACGCAACGCTTCGCGTTGCGCATGTTCCATGTGGAGCCGCGTTGAGAGAATAATTTCGTCGGCGCTTCCCGCGCCGCTTTGATGCGATGCGCAAATCATGCGGCGCGCCCGCCGCATCGTCAATGAAATGGAATTTCGAATGTGGCGCGAAGCGAGGTCATTCTCTCCATCAGCGCATGGGACAGCGATGAAACGATTTTCGTTGCTGCATCATCTTGCAAGGATGCGCCGCGACTCCGCAGCCTGCATCATTCTTGCGCATCACCCGCCGCGCACGCGTTGCGTTCTCGAAAGCGGCGCTGCGCTGAAACGTCATTGCCCGACGCATCTGCAATACGGATAGTCATTTCATTGACTGCGCATCGCGCCGTCATAGACTTGATCGTCTCGCTGCATCGCTCGCTCACGCGTCGTGGGCAAAGCAACAAGACAGGCCACATGAGCATCAACTCCGACGACCATTCCATCACACGCCGGCTCGCAGCATCGCTGTTCGCCGCAGCCATCACCTTGTCGACGGCTGCCGCCTCGTTCGCGGCCGACACCGTCGTGCTGCGCGTCGGCGACCAGAAGGGCGGCAACCGCTCGCTGCTCGAAATCTCCGGCTATGCGAAGGACCTGCCCTACAAGATCGAATGGTCGGAATTCCCTGCCGCCGCTCCGATCCTGGAAGCGCTGAACGCCGGCGCGCTCGACGTCGGCTATACCGGAGATCTCTCCTTCCTTTCGGTCTATGCGGCCGGCGCTCCGATCAAGGCAATCGGCGGCACAAAGTCGGATGCGAAGACGCAAGCGATCCTCGTGCGCCAGGATTCGCCGATCAAGTCGGCCGCCGACCTCAAGGGAAAACGCCTCGCCGGCACGCGCGGCGGCTGGGGCCAGTTCCTGATCGACGCGACGCTGGAGAAAGCGCAGATCAAGCTGGAGGACGCGACCTTCGCGCCGCTCGGCCCGGTCGACGCCAGGATCGCACTCGTCGCCGGCTCGATCGATGCCTGGGCGGTGTGGGAGCCCTACGTCTCGTTCGCGACGCTGAAGGACAAGGCCCGCGTGATCGCCGACGGTGAGGGCCTGACACCCACCATCACCTTCATCGTGGCCTCCGACAACGCCATCGCCACCAAGCGCGCGGCGGTGCAGGACCTCGTGCAGCGACTGAACAAGGCACGGCTGTGGTCGCTCGATCATGTTGCCGAATACGCAAAGAGCACGGCCGAGCTGACCAAACTGCCGGAGGACGTGCTGCTGTCGGCCTACACCGCGCAGCGCACCAGCCCGATCGTGATCGACCAGAACGTGGTGAAGGAGGTGCAGGAAGCCTCCGACCGCTCGACGCGCTACGGCATCCTGCCGAAGACGCTCGATGTGAGCAAAGCCGTCGACCGCAGCTTTACGGCCGCGGCCGCGGGGTCAAACTAGCGCGGGGCGCGGCGGGATGCGCAAGTCCAGCCTCAAGGCCGGCCCGTTGCATCTCGCCGCGATCGTGCTCGCGCATTTCGCCTGCATGAGCCTGATCGTGTGGCTCTCGCTCTAGCCGCGCAGCGTCCTTACCAATATCCGCGATCATAGGCCCGGTACGGTCGATAGTAGCCGTAGCGAGGGCCGTAATATGGACGATAGGCTCGATAGCCGTAGTAGCGGGGACGCGCGTAGTAGCCGCCATACCCATAGCTCGGCCCGTAGCCGCCGTAATAGGCCGGCGCATAGCCATAGGACGGAGCGTAGCCATAGCCGTAGCCCGAGCCATAACCATAACCACCATAACCACCGTAATACGGGCCGCCGCCATAGTAACCATAGGGCGCGCTGCTCGCGATGGCACCGCCGATGATTGCTCCGGCGAGGAGGCCTCCTGCGCCCCATCCCCAGCCACGGCCGCGCCAATACGCCGGGGTGACATCGTCACCAACGGCGGCCTTCATGGTCGCGACGTTGGTCGGCAGCGGAGCCGCTGCCGCCTGCTCGATTTGGCCGGCCATCACCGCGCCCGCCAGCGAACAGGCAATCGCCGTTTTCCAGATACTCATCGTCTTGCTCCCTGTCTGACGTTCGTTTGGAAAAGGATCGCAAGGCCATGATCGGGCATCCTTGCCCCAAGTCAAAGCCTCCGAAAGTCACAGCCTGCATTGCGTGCACCGCACAAGAATACCCGCGCATGCCTCGATTGTGGTCCGGCCAACGCCAGCGCCCGCACGGGCATGACACCGGTGCGACGGAGCCACAGGCCACAGCAAAGCATTAAGCTTCCCGGGCGTTCGCAACCAACAACCACCTTCCCGATTTACTATTCGTACCGTTACTATCGGTTCCAATGTGCGCGGCCGGGAGGCTTCTCGCAAAGCGCCAGAGGTGTGGGAGGATGACATGAGTGCCGCGAGACCCGAGCCGCTTGCCCGTCAGGCGCTGGCGTTCGTCCTGGCCGGCGGACGCGGCAGCCGGCTTCTGGAACTGACCGACCGGCGCGCCAAGCCCGCGGTCTATTTCGGCGGCAAGTCCCGCATCATCGATTTCGCGCTGTCCAATGCGGTGAATTCTGGCATCCGCCGGATCGCGGTCGCGACCCAGTACAAGGCGCACAGCCTGATCCGGCACCTTCAGATGGGCTGGAACTTCTTCCGCCCCGAACGCAACGAGAGCTTTGACATCCTCCCGGCCAGTCAGCGCGTCTCGGAGAACATGTGGTATGTCGGCACGGCGGATGCGATCTATCAGAACATCGACATCATCGAGTCGCACAACGCACGCTTCATCGTCGTGCTCGCCGGCGATCACATCTACAAGATGGACTACGAGGTGATGCTGCGCCAGCATGTCGACAGCGGCGCCGACGTCACCGTCGGCTGCCTCGAGATGCCGCGCGCGGAATCTTCCGGCTTCGGCATCATGCATGTCGACGAGAACGGCTGGATCCAGCAGTTCCTGGAGAAGCCGGCCGATCCGCCGCCGATGCCGGGCAAGCCAGACGTCTCGCTCGCCAGCATGGGCATCTACGTGTTCGATACGAAATTCCTGTTCGACCAGCTCAAGCGCGACGCCGAGGATACGAACTCCAGTCACGATTTCGGCAAGGACATCATCCCCTATATCGTCAAGAACGGCCGCGCCATCGCGCATCAATTCTCGACCTCGTGCGTACGCTCGGGCAGCGATCCCCGCGCCTACTGGCGCGATGCCGGCACGGTCGATGCCTATTGGGCGGCCAATATCGACCTCACCGACGTCGTGCCGGAGCTCGACCTGTTCGACCGCGCCTGGCCGATCTGGTCCTATGCGGAGATCACGCCGCCCGCCAAGTTCGTCCATGACGAGGAGAGCCGGCGCGGCCAGGCCGTGAGCTCGCTGGTCTCGGGCGGCTGCATCATCTCCGGCGCCTCGCTGCGCCGCTCGCTGCTGTTCACCGGCGTGCGCGTCAACTCCTACGCCACTGTCGAGAACGCCGTGATCATGCCCTACGTGAACGTCGCTCGCGGCGCTCGCTTGAAGAACGTCGTGATCGACCGCGGCGTCGAAATCCCCGAGGGGCTCGTCGTCGGCGAGGACCCGGAGCTCGACGCCAAGCGCTTCCGCACCACCGAGCAGGGCATCTCGCTCATCACCCAGACAATGCTCGACAGGCTCAATACATGACGCCTGTTCGCGTCCTCGCGGTCGCCTCCGAAGTCTACCCGATCGTCAAGACCGGCGGCCTCGCGGATGTCGCCGGCGCGCTGCCGCTTGCGCTGAAGGCGCACGGCGTCGAGATGCGCACGCTGATGCCGGGCTATCCCGACGTGATGCGGATGCTGGGGGGAGCCGGCGAAATCCGGCGCTGGCCGGATTATTTCGGCGGCCCGGGCCGCCTGCTCGCGGGCTCGCATGACGGCCTCGACCTGTTCGTGCTCGACGTGCCGCATCTTTACGCGCGACCGGGCAATCCGTACGTCACCCCTGAGGGCGTCGACTGGCCGGACAACGGTGTGCGCTTCGCGGCACTGTCGCGTATCGCGGCCGATATCGGCCACGGCCTCGTGCCCGCGTTCGTGCCGGATGTCGTCCATGCCCATGACTGGCAGGCGGGGCTCGCGCCGGCCTATCTGCACTATGACGGCGGGCCGCGCCCCGGCACCGTGATGACCATCCACAACATGGCCTATCAGGGCAAGTTCGATCGCACGCTGACAAGCGCGATCGGCCTGCCCGCGGCGGCGGCGTTCGACGTTCACGGCCTCGAATATTTCGGCGGCATCAGCTTCCTCAAGGCGGGGCTTCAACTCGCCGATCGCATCACCACGGTATCGCCGACCTATGCGCAGGAGATCCAGAGCGATGAAGGCGGCATGGGGCTCGGCGGCCTGCTGCGCGAACGCGCTGATGTGCTGAGCGGCATCCTCAACGGCATCGACACCGACGTGTGGAATCCGCAAACCGATCCGCACATCGCCTACCGCTTCGGCGCGGACGACCTCACGTTCCGGGCCGCGAACAAGGCGGTGCTTCAGCAACAGTTCAATCTCGATTCCTCGGACGAGGCGCCGTTGCTCGGCGTCATCAGCCGCCTGTCCTGGCAGAAGGGCCTCGATCTCCTGCTCGAGGCCATCCCGACCATCTTGGGCGACGGCATGCAGCTCGCGCTGCTCGGCAGCGGCGATCGCGATCTCCAGGATCGCTATCAGGCCGTCGCCCGCGCGAACCCCGGACGGATCGGCGTCGTGATCGGCTATGACGAGATTCTGGCGCATCTGATCCAGGCCGGATCGGACGCGCTCATCGTACCCTCGCGGTTCGAGCCGTGCGGCCTGACCCAGCTCTACGCGCTGCGCTACGGAGCTGTCCCGATCGTGTCGCGCGTCGGCGGCCTCGAAGACACCATCGTCGATATCGGCGAGGCCAACACATCGGACCGCGACCCGACCGGCTTCAAATTCGCGCCCGTCACCGTAGAGGCCCTCACCGGCACGCTGCGCAAGGCCAACACCGCCTTCCACAACAAGGCGACCTGGCGCCGGCTGCAATTGAGCGGCCTTGCGACCGACGTCTCTTGGCGCAACCGCGCCGGCGACTATGCCGTGCTCTATCGCGATCTCATGGCGGCGCGCCGGACCTGAGGCGGCAGGGCTGCCGCATGTGAATAGCGGCTTCCCTGCGGCCCATCCTTCGAGACGCCCGCATTCGCGGGCTCCTCAGGATGAGGGCGGAGTACGCGGCAGCAATTTCGACGGCACCGATGCTGCTTAGCCTCATCCTGAGGAGACCGCAGAGCGGTCGTCTCGAAGGACGAGGCGCGCGCGGGCCGCCGCCAAGATGCCCGCACCAGAAACACGGCCGCCGTCGAATCCATGCTATAGAGCCGACATGGACCCTTTCGCGATCAAGCTGATCGGCTTTGCCGCCGCAACCTGCACCACCGTCGCCTACGCGCCGCAGTTCATCAAGGTCTGGAAGACCCGCTCGGCGCGCGACATTTCGCTCGGCATGTTCCTGGTCATGGTGCTGGGCCTGGCGCTCTGGCTCATCTACGGCCTGCTCTCTGGCGACGCCCCGCTGGTCGCGGCCAACGCCATCACCATGGTGCTCGCCGGCGGTATCCTGTTCATGAAGCTGAGGTATGGGTGAGGTTGAAGCTGCGTAGAGCGGATTGGCGCGTGTACCCATAAAATCCGGGATGTCTGTTTTCGAGGGGCCCCGGAGCCGACATGGACAATCGATCATCGTGTGGTCCGTGCGGTACCTGAAAGGTAACGGTCCTTGATCCAGATCAAGTCAGACTGTTTGTAGCCCGCTGCTTAATTGCCAATATGCCAGGCCGCAGGAGCCGCCTCGGTAGCGGCGCCGGAAACATTCTTCGTCGCTACGACGCCGCCGTAATATGAAGGGGCGGCGACAGACGCATTCTCAACACCGATCTCGCGTTCCCAAGGGGGGCGCCTATGAGTAGATCAGAAGTTGACGTCCAAGATCTGCGAATGATGGAAAGGTGCCTCGAACTCGCCCGGCAAGGGGTGAAGCAAGGAGAGCTGCCATTCGGCGCCGTAATCGCGTCTCGAGGACAGGTCATCGCGGAAGCGACCAACCACGTTTCATCGGAATGCGACGTGACCCGACACGCGGAACTCGTGGCTCTTTCAGAGGCGCAGAAGATTCTAAAACAAAAGCGTTTGCCGGATTGCACCTTGTATTCAATCGTCGAACCTTGCCCAATGTGTTCTTTCCCGGCACGGGAGGCGCGGATTGGTCGCGTGGTGTTCGCGATTTCATCTCCGATCATGGGCGGATTTTCGAGATGGGACGTTCTGTCGGACAACAGTTTGTCGAGCAAACTGCCTGAGGTCTTCGGACCTGCGCCAGAAATCGTCTCTGGCTTGCTATCCCAAAGGGCCGAGCAGGTTTGGCGCGACTGGAACCCGCTCGCCTGGCGATTTATGAGACGACGAGGCTGCTTCGGACGAGCGGCCGAGCCGACTTCGTGCCACGCGGGCGCGCCTCGGCCAACGTTTTCCTGGAACGCGCTGGCGGATATTTTGGCCGCGCCGGCTCTTTCGGTGAGTAACGTCTTCCTGCGCCGGCGTGCAGATTCAAACACCATCTCGGACCTGGACAAGCCTGGAGTCTGAGATCGGGAGCGCGCTGCTGCAGGATCAGGCGCGAGTGGCTATCGTTTCAAGTGCACGCGTCGGAATGGGGACTCGGTCTCGTGAACACAGGTGCGGGAAACCAAAGTGAGCTCCGAGCCGTCGCTTGGCGCTGCGCAAAGCCATCACCGCCATGACAGAGTCAACGGCGAGCCGGCCAAGACCAGGGAGTTGCCCCGGGTCTTGAACAAGCGAACGTCCAATCTTGCGCAGTTCAGGCTTACCTGCGGGCCCAATATCTATGAGCGCTGCCCTCGGAAGTTTTCGATGAGCAGGGTTTAGAACAACACGACAGACGGCAAAGGGAATTCTGAGTTCGGAAGCAATTCGAGCGACGATCTGCGACTCCATATCGGCGGCAACCGCCCCGGTGATGCCATGGAAATCCCGTCTCTCTTCAAGACTTGTCATCGGGGAAGCGACACCAGCTATCGCAGAGTAGCTGGCACCCGGGATCATCCGAAGGAGCTCCTCGGCCCAGGGGAGGTCAGCTGGATAAGCTTCATCTTTCGCGGCAAATACCGACGAGGCGATGACAATGTTACCTGGTCGGAGCTTCGGATCTAGCCCGCCGCACACTCCGAAACTGATAATGCCGCGCGCGCCATGTCTGATGGCGTCACGCAAGTCAAAGGCGGTCCGGTCACCTTCAGCGATCATCGCTGGCGCGCCGGCTATTCTGGCCTCGATCGCAAGTCCAACTACGGCGATGACCGCCTTCACGTCACAGCGGGGGGCGCCAGTCTGAGCGTCGTTGACCGTGACATGCAGCGTCATCAGAGGCGTCGATAATCCTGAAACCGAAGTATTTCCAGACTCGGACAATCAAGAGTAAGCCGGCACTAGCACTGTCCGTCTAGACAAAATCGACAGGCCTCGCGATTGGAAGCCAGTTGTTGGAGAACTGTGCCTCGGACACCACAGCTGCCACCTGATCGCGGCGGAGACTCGCACCTTCAATGGCGCAACGAACCCAAAGCGGACTCCTCGCAAATGCCGTGAATCGCTGTGCTTCAGCGAGAGCGGTGCCATGATCGAATTTTGCCGCTGTTTTGCCCGACGTGTCAAACCCGTCGAAATACCGCTCGCGTATCCTGCCCGGCAAAAGTACTCTGCTAAGCCATTCTATTTGCTGGGCCGTTCTACTGTGCATGGGGTTGTTTTCGACATTTTTAGTCGGAACCCCGTAGGGTGGATTAGCCCGCGGCTGCGCGAAGCGCAGTCCGCCAGTGTAATCCACCACCTTCATTGCGGCTCGATGGTGGATTACGCTGCGCAAATCCACCCTACGATTCATCCAAACACATACGACGCCATCGCGACGTTCGCGACCTCGTCGACGAAGACGCGCTTGCCGACGTCGCTGCCGGCGGCACCTGCCGCCACCATCAGCGGCAGCAGATGGTCCTCGCGGGGATGCGCGAGACGCGCGCTCGGCGCGTTCTCCCAGTCAACCAGCATCGCGTTGCGGCGCGCCGCATCCAGGTTGCTGATCGCCTCGTTCAGATAGGCCTCGAAATCATACGAGACCGGCTTGGACTCCGGCCGGTTGAAGCCGCGCATGTTGTGATAGGTCAGCCCGCTGCCGACGATCAAGATGCCTTCGTCGCGGAGCGATGCGATCGCCTGCCCGACCTTGATGTGCTCGGCCGCATCGTAGCTCGCCTTCAGTGACAACAGCACGATCGGCATGTCCGCGTTCGGATACATCAGGCCGAGAGGCACGAAGGTGCCGTGATCGAAACCCTGATTGGGATCCTCCCGGCAATCGAGGCCGGCGTGCTTGAGCAGCGCCTTCACCTCCGCAGCGAGCTCGGGCTTGCCAGGCGCCGGATATTTGAGGTGATAGGTATGCTCGGGGAAACCGTAATAGTCGTACACCATCGGCGGATGCGCCGAGGTCGACACGGTGAAGGCTTCGGCCTCCCAATGGCCGGTGATGACGAGCACGGCCTTGGGCTTCTCGGGGAGAAGCTGCGGCAGCCGGCCGAACTCCGCGGCCGTCTTGGCATATTGCACCCGCCGGTCCTCCATGAAGGGCCATGGGCCGCCGCCATGCGACAGGAACAGGGTTGGAAATCGCGTCATGGATGCCGGCTCGTCTCGTTGACCACATGCGCGTGCGAGCTGCCCGCGCGAACGGCGGCGAGCATAGGCAAACCGGTATGGTTAGCAAGTCGTTAACGATTTGCCGCCCACAATCCGGCCATGGCCGAAGGAGTCGGCCTGAAGACAAGCGAGACGTGAGATGAAGAAGTTTGCGCTGGGGGACGTCGTCAACAGTGACAAGGGCCGCCGCGGCGTCGTTCGCGCCGCCTACAGGTCCAAGGACGGTCAGCAGTTCTACGCCGTCGAGAAGGACGGCGCGATGGACCATCTGGAAGAACACCGGCTGAGCCCGGCGCCGCGCGTCGAGCTCGCGGCCTAAGCCCAACTCATTTTCTGCTCTCACTTGCAAGCCGGTCCAGGCGATCCGACCAGGGGTCGTCTCCGCTCGCGATGCGATCGTTCGTGATCAGCAGCAGGCGATCGCGGCCTGCGGCCGCGTCCCAATGCGGCAGATCCGGGCCGTTGGGATTGCCAGTTTTCGCAAAGTTGATCCAGTAACCGCGCATGCGGGTCGCGACCTCGCGATCCCCCCATGTGAGCGGCCCCGCGCCGGGCACGCCTTCCGCGCCGAAGATGAATTGCAACTCGCGCCCGTGCCCTTCGTCGGGATTTGTGCGTCGGGCCTCGGTCACGTAAGCGAAGCGATAGCGAAACGTTGGCGCACCGGTTGCCGCATGGAGGCGGGCAAGCAGCCTGACCGGCTCGGAGAAAACCTTGTCGGTATAGAATTTGGCTGCGCGCTCCGATGGCCTGGCGATGTCAGGATAGAGCTTGCGCAGCTCATCGCTGCTCTCGCCCGAGGACGCCAGCGTCTCCTTGACCTCCCGCTCGCCGTCGAAACGCGTCTCGTCGTCATTCGAGCCGATCATGAGTGGGATGCGGCTTTCATGTCCCGCCGCAAATCCCGCGGCCACGTCTTCGCGCACCAGGATTCCATCCATCGCGGGCCCGAAGCTGCGCTCGGATTTGGCGAGCAGTTTTTGTTCGGCAGCATGCAGCCGCGCCGGCGCGGCGACGCGCAAATCCGCCTGCGGCCCAAGCGCCGCCACGAATTGCCGGCCCATATCCTCCGCCTCCTGCACCGGGCGCAGGCGCGCACGGCCGGGCAGCGATTGCAGAATGGCTTTCTGGAACAGATCGCGCGATTGCGCACACAGCATCAGCAGCGCGATCGACGTCGCGCCTGCGCCGCTGCCGAACAAGGTGACATTGTTCGGATCGCCGCCGAAGGCTGCGATGTTGTCGTGCACCCAATGCAGCGCCGCGATCTGGTCCATCAGGCCGTAATCTCCGGAGCCACCTTCCGACAGTGCGGGATGAGTGAGCCAGCCGAGCACGCCGAGACGATAGTTCACGGTGACCACGATGAGGCCGGCTTGCGCGAGCTTTGCACCGTCGAACAGCGGATCGTTCGCGGTGCCGCTGACGAAGCCGCCGTCATGGATGAAGACCATCACCGGCAGCGGGCCGTCGACGCCGAAGGGACGGAATACGTTGAGCGTGAGGCAGTCCTCGCTCGTATCAGGCAGCGAGGGCTGAAGACACGGCGCGCCGTACTCATAGGCGGTGCGCATCTCGGGGTTCTCGGCCGTTACCTGCGGTGGGCGCCAGCGCAGTGCGCCGACCGGAGCCGCCGCGTAGGCCAGCCCCTTGAACGACGCCACCTCGCCCTCGACGGCGCCGAGCATCTGTCCTTCACGCGTCAGCGCGAACGGAAACTGCCCGACCGCCTGAGCGACGGCCGCACCGTCCCAGCAGAGGAGTGAAGACGCCACAACGAGGGCAAACTGGAGCCGCATCCTGGGGGATCTCGATGCGCCAAAAGGTTCCCCGACAGGTTACGTCTGCGGCCCGCGATGAGGCAAGCTCGGCGGCGTCCGTCTAGCCGCCCTTGGCGACGATCTCCGCCAGCGCGCGGCGTGCGACGATGCCGAGCTCACCAAGCGTGGAATGGCCCGATTGCGCCGCCTCGATCAGGCGTTCGGCGATGAACCTGCGGCTGTCGTGATCGCCGCCGTGCGGCAATTGGCGGCACGTCTGCTCCAGGACGACGTCCATGTTGGCTTTCGTCCGCTCGCTCAACTCTGTCATGACGTCCGGTTGGTACGCGTGGCTTGTAACCGCAAGCATACACAGAAGGATGTGGTCTGATTAGCCCGGACAATCCCGGCGGTTGTGCATCGCGGTGCGTGTATCGCCGCAACCTTCGCGCGGCCACGATGGTGCCGCAAACGACTACCGAAGATTGTACCTGTCCTGATGACAAGCCAAGCCTGCGGCGATAGCCTGCCGGCAAAACAAAAGACACGGGAGGAATACCATGCCAGACGCAATGGTCGCCGCACGTGAGTCCAAAGCGGCGAGTGGAACAGCCCAACAAGTCGACGTTGCCGTAGTCGGTGCCGGATTTGCCGGCCTTTATCTTCTCCATCGCCTGCGCAAGTCCGGCCTCACGGCGGTCGCCCTCGAGGAAGCCGGCGATGTCGGCGGCACCTGGTACTGGAACCGCTATCCCGGCGCCCGCTGCGATATCCAGACCATCGACTACAGCTACACTTTCGATCCCGAGCTCGATAACGCGTGGACCTGGTCGGAGAAATACGCGACCCAGCCCGAGATACTGCGCTATCTCGGCTTCGTCGCCGATCGCTACGATCTGCGCCGCGACATCCGCTTCAAGACCAAGGTCACCGAAGCCAAATGGGACGAAGCGACTGAGCGCTGGCAGCTCACCACGAGCAGCGGCACGCCGGTCTCCTGCCGCCACTACATCATGGCCACAGGCTGCCTCTCCGCGCCGAAGCCGCCCGAGATCGACGGCGTCAAGGATTTTGAGGGCAAAGTCTATTTCACCGGGCGCTGGCCGCATGACGGCGTCGATCTCGCCGGCAAGCGCGTCGCCGTGATCGGCACGGGGTCGTCAGCCATCCAGTCGATCCCGCTGATCGCCGAGCAGGCCGCGCATCTGACCGTGTTCCAGCGCACGCCAAACTTCGCGCTGCCGGCGCATAACGGCCCCTCGCCATCCGATCGCATGGATATTTTCCAGAGCGACCGCGCGGCCTATCGCGAGCAGGCGCGACAGTCGATGACCGGCGTGCCCTATCCGCAGCAAACCGTCGTGAGCTGGCAATTGAGCGATGCCGAGCGTCGTGAGCGGTTCGAACGTGCCTGGGCAGCCGGCGACCTCGTCCACATCCTGACGCAGCTCTGGGCCGACCAGGGCGTCGACTTCAACGGCAATGCGCTGATCGGCGAGCTGATCCGCGAGAAGATCGGCGCTGCCGTGAAGGATCCGGAGACGGCGGCGGCGCTGATGCCGCACGACCATCCCTTCGGCGCAAAGCGCCCCTGCCTCGATACCAATTACTACGCGACCTACAACCGGCCGAACGTCACGCTGGTCAATCTGCGCCAGGAGCCGATCAAGGCGATCACCGCGAACAGCATCACGACGGCCAGGCGCAGCGTCGATGTCGACGTCATCGTGTTCGCGACCGGCTTCGACGCCATGACCGGCGCGATCCGCGCCGTGCATCCGATCACCGGACGCGGCGGCAAGTCGCTGACCGATGTCTGGGCGCAAGGGCCGCAGACCTATCTCGGGGTCACGGTCGAAGGGTTCCCCAACTTCTTCATGATCACCGGGCCCGGCAGCCCGTCGGTGCTGTCGAACATGGCGGTGTCGATCGAGCAGCATGTCGACTGGGTCGTCGACCGCATCGCTGCTCTGCGCGACGCCGGCTTCACCACGATCGAGCCGACCGAGACGGCGCAGGCCGGCTGGGGCCGGCACATGACGGACTGTTCGATGGTGACCCTGCACCGGCTCGCCAACACCTGGTACACGGGCGCCAACGTCCCCGGCAAGGTGCAGGGCTTGATGCCTTACACCGGCGGCGTCGGCCCCTATCGCAGCATTTGCGACGAGGTCACGGCCCGCGGCATGCTCGGATTCAAGCTGACCGGCCCCAACGGCGCCGCGCAATGCAACGACGGCGAGGTGGTATGCCTGCAGCCTGATGTGCGGCTGGTGCTGAACCTGCTGGCATCGCTGAACCTGCCGCCGATCGAGTCGATGGGCGCGCTCGGCGCACGCGCCTTCGTCAACGAGTTCAACAAGGGCCGGCCCGCGGGACGGCCGATCGGCGAAATCGTCGACGGCACGCTGCCCGGCGCGGACGGCCCGCTGCCTTACCGGATCTACAAGCCGGCAACGCCGGGGCCCCATCCGGTCGTGGTCTATTTCCACGGCGGCGGCTGGGTGCTCGGCGACGAGCAATCGGACGAGCCGCTCTGCCGCGATCTGGTGCGGCGGACCGGCATGATGTTCGTCAGCGTCGGCTATCGCCACGCGCCCGAGCATCGTTTCCCGACCGCGGCCGAGGACGGCTATGCGGCAACGCGCTGGATCGCCGAGCATGCGGCCGAGCTTGGCGGCAGGCCGGGCCCGGTGCTGGTCGCGGGCTGGAGCGCCGGCGGCAACATCGCCGCCGTCACCTGCCAGCTTGCTCGCGATCGCGGCGGGCCTGAGATCGCCGGCCAGCTCCTGGTCTGCCCGGTCACCGATTGCACTTTCGACCGGCCCTCCTACAACGACAATGCGACCGGCTATTTCCTGACGCGCTCGCTGATGCACTGGTTCTGGGACCTCTACTGCTCACCGGCCGACCGCACCGATCCGCGCGTCTCGCCGCTGCGCGGCAACGTCGCCGGCCTGCCGCGGGCCTTGGTCGTCACCTGCGAATTCGACCCGTTGCGCGACGAGGGCATCGCCTATGCCGAGGCAATGGCGGCCGCCGGCGTCCCGGTCGAGCAGTTCAGGGCGCGCGGCCATTTCCACTCGTCCTTTGCGATGGTCGACGTGGTGATCACCGGTGTAGCGGGTCGGGTGCAGATGGCCGAAGCCCTGCGGCGCTTCGCCGGGCTTCCGCCGAAAGTCAGCCGCGGCGATGAGGATAGCCACGATCATGCCAGCCCGGGCCACAGAATCGCGGCGGCCGCGAGCTGATTTGCGACAAGGCGGCCGGGAACCTTTTCCCGGCTGCTGCGTTAAGCGCTTGGCATTAAGATGCAGTGATAGGTGTGGGCCCCGGCACGCAGATCCGCGTGTTGGGGCAATTTTTGTTGCGTGAGGGACGATGGGAGACGTGGTTGCGGATTCAAAGGTCGATTTCGGAGCGCCTGCAACCCTGCATAAATGGCCGTCGCTTGCGAACCAGCGCCGACCGGACAGGGATTCTTATCAGGTGAGCGAAGGTACGCTCGACCAGTGCATATCGGCCTTCATGGAGAAGCCGGCCACGACCAGGCATCTCTATGAGATTCACACGATTGCGCAGCCGCCGCTGGTCACCGATATCCTCTCGCCCGAGCATGTCATCGAGCTATCGCGGTTGAGAGAATTTCTCTGATTGCGTGCAGACGCGGAAGCTGCACGCGCGCGACAAGCTTTTCATGAGGCAGGAACCTTCTACCGGATTTTCCCGTTAACCGGGATCGGAAGTCGAGACGAGAGCCCCAAGATGCTTGAAGCCGGCGTACCATCCGCGGTCGTGCCCTATGGCGCAGACCAGACCCTGTTCGTGGTGATTGATCGCCGCGACAAGGCGACTGAAATCCGCATCGAACGAAGCGATCTTGAAGCCACGATTGGCGAGCTTGTCGCCGGCTGCTTCAACGATCCGATCAAGGTGATCTCGTTCAACACGCTCGAGCATTGGATGAAGGACATCTCGACCGAAATCGCCGGCGAGATCAAGGCGCGCTGCGACATCGATGGCGTCCGGCTTCCCGACTATCTCAGCGACTTCGTCGAGAGCCATAGCTGACCGCGCCTCGTCCTCGTTGATACGTTTCAAATCGCAGGCAAAAAAAAGCGCCGCTTCCGCGGCGCTTTTCGTGTGGCAACATCATTGTTTGATGCGTGATCTTATCGGAAAAACCACGTCACGCTTTCTGGATCATGCTCTAGTGGTGCCAGAACAATGCCAGCAGCAGAACGATCGGCAGCGGCACGCCAAGCAGCCAAAGCAAAGCACCTCGTCCAAAACCCATGACTTTACTCCTCCACATTCATCATTGACATGACGCCAGAGACGAACAGAAGTTCCGCGCCTCGCAGCGAGGGCGAATGCGTTCAGTGCATGGTTATCAGGCGCGCCGGTACCTGCCGGCGATGACCTCGATTTCGCGGCGGCGTTCGCCGGCGAAGGTCAGGAGCTTTTCGATCGTCAGCGTATCCGTGATCCGTTTGGCGAGCCGCTCGGCGCGCGCGGCCTGATCTTCGAGATACTGGATCGTGTTCAAACGCCGCCTCCCCCCGAGGACTCCAAATTTGGAGCCCCGACTTGTTTGGGCACCCATGGTGCGCCAGGGCGACTAACACTCGGTTAAGCGGGGCGGCTCAAGTCAATCAATCGCGCTCTATCGCACCACGTCGAGCCGGACATTGGTGATGCCCTTGTCGACCATGCCGAGCGCCTCGGCCGCGGACGGCGAGATGTCGACCACGCGCCCGCGAACATAGGGCCCGCGATCGTTGACCCTGACTGTCACGAAGCGGCCTGAGGAGACATCGGTGACGCGCAGCTTGGTGCCGAACGGCAGGCTGGGATGCGCCGCGGTCAATTCGTTCTTGTCGAACCTCTCGCCGCTCGCGGTCTCCGTGTCCGAATAGAAGCTGGCAACGCCGTGCGAAGCGGTTTGCTTTGCGTCACGGTCGGGGACGCGTACCCGGCTGATCGGACGCGGATGCAAGGCCGCTACCCTATGGGGCCGCTGGACCGCAGCCTGCCGATAGGTGCCAAGATCGGCCTTCTGGCGGCCGACCGGCGATTGTGCGCAGGCGGCGAGCGATGCGGCACCGACGATGGCGAGCAGCAACCGGCATGAGCTTGCGAGGGAAATTCGGGCACTTTCGGCACGTGCAATGCGAGACATGGTACGCCCTCCGAACTGCCCGGAGTTTCGGCGGGCAATGAGGGCAGAACCTTGGCTGAAGGAAAGCAGGCTTAGGGCCACGACCGTTTCGCGCCGGCTGTGGCGATTCCACCACAGTGGCGTGTCCTAAGTCGAGCCAGACTCGCGAAAAACTAACCCGATACAACACGCCAGACGATCGAGCGCGTCTCCGGCTGCGCGTCGCTCGCCTCGGTCTCCCCTTTCAGGAGCCGCATCAGCTCGCGCCGATAGAGCCGCCGCCAGCCGGTTTTCAGGCTGGCGAGAAAGTCGAGTTCCCGTTGCGTCAGTGTGCACATCATGGACCCGATCCGGTTGCGACGGCCGCGCCGTCAGCCGACGAGGCCTCCCATCGGCTTGACGTCAGCACTGCCGGGGAAGACCGCATCCGCCAGCACTTTCTCCTCGACGCGCAGATGATCCCTGAGCAGGCCCTTCAGCATGGCGCGGAGATCGGTGGTCGGCTTGAGGTCGCGATCCTCGAACAGTTGCGCGGACTTCAGTCCCGGCCAGTCCGCGATCACGCGGCCGCCGGTGAGCGCGCCGCCAATGAGGAAGGCGACCGTGCCCGTGCCGTGATCCGTGCCCTGCGTGCCGTTGATGCGCGCGGTGCGCCCGAACTCGGTGACGACGGCGACGACCGTCTCGCCCCACACCTCGCCCATGTTGCTCTCGATCGCGGCAAACGCGCCATCGAGCGCACCGAGCAGATTGTAGAGCTGGCCTGACGCTGCGCCTTCCGCGATGTGCGTATCCCAGCCGACGAAGCCCATCGCGCCGACGCGCGGGCCGTCGGGCTTGGCGAGATAGCGCGCGGCGGTGCCGGCGGCTTCGGCGAAATAGGCGCGCACGCGCGCGATGCCGGGCGGCATCAATGTCGGATCGTCCGACATCGGATCGCCCGTGCCGGGCGCGCCGCCGAGCGAGGCGAGCTTCATGCGTGCCTGGAGCACGGTCGCAAGCTTCGGATCGGTGTGCCGGTAGAGATCGAGCAGGCGGTTCTGCGTGTCCTCGCTCGCCGGTAACAGTTTTTGCGGCACCCATGTCATGACGGGCGCCGAGCCGCGCACCACCAGCGGCGTCACCGAGCCGATGCCGAGCGCACGGCTGCCGCGCGGATCGACGCGCCCACCCGACTCCATCGCGAGCAGCGCGCGGTTGAGCCATCCCGATGCGGTGGCACCGGGCTTGGTGAACCCGCTCTCCAGCACGTCCTGGCCGTCGAAATGCGAGCGCTCGCGGTAGGGCGTCGCGGCGGCATGGACGATTGCGGCCTTGCCGGTCTTGTAGAGCCGGTGCAGGTTCGGCATCGCCGGGTTGAGCGCGAAGAAGGAATCGAGCGGCAGCGCCGGCGGCTTGCCGTCCAGCACCAGCGCGCGATCGCCGCGCAAGCCGACCCAATCGGGATCGCCGACCGGCGCGACCGCACCGAGACCATCGAGGGCGCCACGCAGGACGACGACGAGAAGGCGCGGATCGCGCCCTTCGGCGCGTGCGATCCGCGGCATCTGGCTCCACGCGAACAGCGCACCGGAGCCGACCAGAAGCTCGCGCCGCGTGGGCAAATGATTGACGAAGCCCATGCTCACCTCCTCTGAAAATCTGCCGACATGAACAGCAGCGCCAGCGCCTGCTGGCGGCTCTCGGCGCGGCCGACCGCCTGCTTCACCTCGGGCGCGATCTGCGATGCGAAGACGTCCTCGATGATCCCCTGCGGATCAGCAGTGGCCGCCACGCGCTCGGCAAAATTGTTGGCGATGTCGAGCCGCCGGCCAATGCCGTCGATCCAGCTTGCCTCGTCATCCGGATAGCCCTTGGGCGCCGACGGCCGCCACAGCCCTTCGCCGAGCAGCTCCTGGCCCGCCGTGAAACGCGTGGGGTCGACGACCGTAATCCCTGTCGCGCGCACCATGCCAACGCCCCATTCGCTCGGACGCTTCAGTTTTGACGGCGGCCCGCGCCACGCGTCGTCCGACGAGACCATCGTGATCGCGACCTGCTTGAGATCGCCCTCGGTGTCGCGGAACGTCTTCGCCATTTGTTCGACGAGTGGCGGAGACGGCTCGTCGGCCACGAAATGCCGTACGAGCTTGGTTGCGACATGGGTCGCGGTCGCCGGATGCGCAGCGAGGTCGCGCAGCACGGCGCGGCCCTGCTCGGCATCCTCCTGTTCGTAGCGCTTGCCGAGCACGGTCTGCCCGCCGGGCTCGTGCAGCCGCGGATTGAAGGTGAATTCGCCGCCGTGCTCGGGATTGTCTCCGGGCGGAACAAGCGTCCATCCCGTCAACACATTGGCGAAGCTGATAACGTCGTCCTGGGTGTAGCCGGTCCGCACACCCAGCGTGTGCAATTCCATGATCTCACGCGCAATGTTTTCGTTGAGGCCGCGGCTGCGGTTGATGCCGGCGATCGAGTTCGCGCCCATCGAGCCCAGATTGTCGAGATAGAAAAGCATCGCCGGGTGGCCTTCGACCGCCAGCAGAAGATCGACGAAGTGGCCGAGCGCATTTGCGCGAATGGCCTCGCGCTCGTAAGCACCCGACATGCTCTGGATCTTGTAGGCCGAGATGCAGAAATGATTGGACCAGAACCACACCAGCCGCTCGGCGAAGCCGATGTCGGCGGCGAGCGCGGCTTCGATGCGCAGCTTGGCTTCCTGCAAGTAGATCGGACGGCCGGGATCGGGAACGGCGTCGGCCGCCTGCTTGGCCGCCATCTCGGCGGCATCCTTCGCGGAGCCCTGGCCTTGCGCCTGCCCTTGCGTTTGATCTTCGGACATGACGGGCGCCGCCGTCTGCTGCTTCTTCGCCTGCTGCTGCGCCTGCTTGGCGCGCGCCGCGCGCCGCGCATTGGCGTCGGCCACCGTGCGATAGGCCTTCGCACTGGAAGGCAGGCTTGCCGCTGCGGTCAGCACCAGCGGCCGGTCGAGCTCGGCAATCAGCGCGCCGCGCGGATCTGTCCCGACAGCGGCAACCGACCCCGGTCGCGGCCCCATCCCGAAACGATGAAGCGCCAGCACCGCTTCAGCCTTTGCAGAATTGCTCATGGCGAACGCCCAATTCTCCGAGCCACCCGACGGCAGCGCGATATTGCCGCGTGCGGACTACGAACCGTAATGCTACAGACCGTAACACTAGAGATCGGCTTGTGCAAGCCGGGATTGAAAACGCCGCTGCACTATCTCGGTAGAACAAGCGCGCATCCGCCGCCCGGCGGACGCGCGTGAGAGGCCTAGAAATTCGGCCCGAGCGCGATCTTCGCCGCGTGCTGCTCCCAAGGCCCAGGATTCAAGATGAGCCCAGAGACTTTGCCCGCGGCGTCCCTGACGAAAGCGATCCGGGTATGATCTTCGTCGGCTGCGGTGAATTCGTTGCTTGATGTCGCCACGAACGGGGTCGCCTTGCCCTTCTCGAATTCGAGGACCGGCCAGACCCCGTCGCTTCCGCGACGAGCTTGCCTTCCGCGACGCGAACCTGAAGCCGGACCGAATTGACACGGCGGTCGGCTCTCACGACACTGAGGTCGTTCACGCCGTCTTGCCCCTTGTGGACGAGCTTCATCTTGATCGTCGAGTTGGCTGGCCCTCGCAGCTTGGCCAGGACATCGGCGAGCGCGAGGCCTCTCAGCGGCGCGCCGTCAATTTCAGTGATGAGGTCACCCGCCGTCACACCGGCCTTGGTTGCGGGGCCGCCGCCAGGGTTCGGCTTGTTGATCCTCAGCCCCTCCTGCTCCATGGCGACGAAATTCCCGATTCCAAGCCATCCGGTTTTGCCATCGGCCAGGCCCTGCCTGTCACGCGAGCTCACCGTGGCGCCGAAGTCATAGGTTCCGGCATAATCGGCGAGCGCTTCCGGGCTCAGGGTCACCCGCGCAGCCGGCGGGACGGCGGTCGACTCGGGAATCGTCAATGCACCATAGACGAGGTGATTGATCCCCGAATACAGCACCGCCTGGCGCCCTTTGCTGCCGGGCGTCGCCTGGACCATCTGTACGCCGATCAATTGCTCGGCCGGATCGATCCAGAAATACGTGCTCCAATGTCCAGCCCAGGAAAAGCTTCCAACCGCTCCCGGGATCCAGCTTTGGACCGAATCGGCGCGGATGGCGAAGCCAAGCCCGAAGGTTGTTCCCGCGCGGGCGCCAACCTGTCACCTCCGAAGATGGTGACACCCGATGGCAGTGCGTTCGTCGTCATCTGCTTCACCGCATGCGGGCTGAGCACGCGCACGCCATCGAGCTCGCCGCCATTGAGCAGCATCTGGCAAAAGCGGAGATAGTCGGGCGCGGTCGATACGAGTCCGCCGTCGCCGGAAAACAACTTTGGCGGCGTCGTAACATCCCAGATCGGCGGCCGTTCCGGCATGGGAGAATCGACGAGCCGATCGAGCTTCTCCTTCTGCACAAAGAAGCCGGTGTCGACCATATGCAGCGGACCAAAGATGCGGCTCTCCAGGAACTGATCGAAGGGCTGACCGGACGCCACTTCAACGACCCGGCTCAGCACTTCGGCGCTCCAGCCATATTCATGGACCTCGCCGGGCTCGTGCGCGAGCGGCAGGTGGGCCAGGCTCGACACGAATTCCGCCAATGTCGTGTCGCGTCTCCGCACGGCCCTCAAGCCGTAGAGCCCATGGATCGTCCGGATCCCGAAGTCGGCGCTTGCGTCGGCAAGGCCCCGTTCCGGGTAGGCAAAATCGAGCTCCGGATAGATCAGGCCAGACGTATGGCGCAACAGATCGCGAACCGTCATCGCACGTTTTGCTGGTTTTGGCAGACCGAGCCCGTACTCCATTTCGCCTGTCGCCGGGTCCGCCTTCTGGAAAGCGACCCGCATGTTCGCAAGCTCCGGCAGATATTGCGAGACGGGCGCGTCGAGGTCGAGCTTGCCCTCATCCACCAGAATCATGGCGGCGACACTGGCCACCGGCTTGGACATCGAGGCGATCCAGAAGATGGAATTCGTCTTCATCGGGACGGTCTTGGCGCGGTCCTGAAATCCGATGGCCTGCAAATAGGCGAGCTTGCCGCCCTTCGCGATGGCGACGACGGCGCCGGGGAGAAGGCCGTCCGACGGCGAGAAAGAATCGAAGCGCGCCTGATACCACGGCGCGATCCGCGCCAGACGCGCGGCCAAGAATCCCAGGCTTTTTGCATCGCCCGGCGTCGCGAGGTCATCGGCGAACGCGGTCCCCAACAGGCACAGTCCAACTGGAATCGCCCACATCGATGCGACGAGTCTCATTCCGCAGTCTCCGCAGAAGCACAACAAGTCTGAGCAGGCACTCCTGCGGCAGATGTGAACCGCTAGAAATTGGGTCCGAGCGCGATCTTCGTGATCGTGCCGTTCCTGACGCCGATGCGCCATTCCGCCGAGCCGTTGGCGAACTGGGCGACATAGATGTCGCTGTCGAGCGCGGTGACGCCACGGAACGAAACCGCGCGCAATGCGCCGAGCCGCGCCAGGATCGCCTGGTCGAACGGAAGCTGCTGACGCGTGATGTCGGCCACCTCCGACGTCATGCGCTCGTAGTCCGGCTGGCCCTTGCCGACGCCTTCGATATAGCGGCGCAGCATCTCCTCGCCATTGGCGATCGGAACGGCGCGGCGCGCCGCGCGCCCCGGCCGCGCGCCGATGTTCGACGCTTCGACATTGTGGAAGCGTGTCTGCCGCCCCGGCAGCAGGACCTCGAGGCACCGCCCAGACTTGTCGGCAATCACCCAGGGATTGTTCACGGTGGTCGTGGACGCCCAGGACACGTTGGGCCTGACGGTGCTCTGCATCCTGCGATTGCCATCGGCGTCGAGATTGAAGACCTGGATGTCGTCGCCCATCTCGTTATAGATCATGATCCTGATCGGCGAAGTGCCGGCGCGGCCACGCACGCGCGCTTCCTCGGAGCAAGGCACGATACCGCCGAGCTCGTCATTGCCGTCGGGCCGGAAGATGACGTCGCCGGCCTTGCCGTCGGGCTCGATCATCAGGCGGAATTCGGCCGTGCCGTTCTCGAACTTCGCGCCATAGATGTCATAGCCGCCGGGGCCGACGCCGCGGAAGAAGATCGACTCCACCACGCCGAGCGCCTGGAACGCCTCGCGCATTTCATTGAGCTGCCGGTGGACCTTGGCCGCAAGCGGCGCACTCATGCGATCGTAGTTCGGCGTTCCGGCGCGCAGGTCTTCGATCCCGCGCAAGATCATCTCCTTGCCGCCCGCGACCGGGACCTGCTCCCTGAACCTGTCAGGAACTTCCGCAAGGCGGCGCGTGAAGTCCGCCTCGACCGCCTGCGCCACCGCCGCATCGACGCGAGGCGCGAGGCGAGCGCCGAACATCGCGCTCTGGACCACCACGCGTGCGACCTTTGACTGCTCGTCGCGCAGGAAGATCAAGAGATGGTCGCCGCGGAAGGAGAAGGCGTCAGCGCCCTCGGCGAGGACCTGCGTTGCGCCCTGTCCCGTCTCACGCAACCAGAGACGATCGCCGTCACGCCGCAGGGTGAGCACGCGGTTCGGCGCGATTCTGTACCAGCCGACATATTGATCGAGCGACGCGGGGTCGACGGCCGCCGTCGGCATCTCGGCGACGCGAACCGCGCGGATATCGCGGCCGTTCATGCGCAGCGTCAGCTCGGAGGAGCGGCGCTCCGCATCGAGCGGGAACGTGATCTCGCCGGACGAGGCCGCGTAGGCCGCGGTGCCGTCACTGCCAACCGTCAGGCGCAGCCTGCGCTGTCCGGTGAGCTGGCCGTAGAGGTCGTCGCCCTCGCGGAAGATGGCAAACACCGAGGCAGGACCCATGGCGTAGAAATTGACGAAGGGGCGGTAATGCTGGGCCGGCACCTCGCCGGTATCCGCGGCGACGGGCACGGGATCCGGGGTGCGATAGGCGATCATGCCGGCGGACACGATCACAGCCGGAATGATCGCGGCTGCGATCCACAGCCGCTTGCGCCAGCCGACCGCGACGGGCATGGCGGCGGCCGCGATGATGCGCTCGACGCGTGCGCGCACGGTCGATACCCGCGCCATCGCGAGCTCCACCGGCCGCGGGTTTACGCTGGTTGCGACATCGAGCAGGATTTCGGCATAGGACCACCGGTCGTCGATGACTTCGATCGCCTCGGCGTCGCTGATGATCTCGGCAAGCTCGGCGAGACGCGCGAGCTGCCACCACGAGAACGGACTGAACCAGAACACTGCACGGTTGAGCGAGGCGAGCAGCAGGACATAGAAATCGCGATTGGCGACGTGCGCGCCCTCATGCGCAAGCACCGCGAGGCGCTTCTTCGCATCCCAGCCGGAGAACTGCGGCGGCACCAGAATGGTCGAGCCGAACGTGACGGGACCGCCGACCTCGCGGCTGACGCGCACGTCGGCGTCGATCAGCTGCGAGCCGCTCATCGGCCTTGCCGCGCGTGCCAGACGCCAGGTCAGGCAGAGACCGATGGCCAGCCGCAGCAGCAACGCGCCGGCGACGCCGGCATAGACGATGGTGGCGACCAGCCACCAATTGATCGATACAGCAGCATTTGCCGGCGCCACGACAGCCGCGCCCGGCGGAATCGGCAGCGCGGGTTGCGGGGCCTCCAGCATCGAGATGTCGGCCGGCAGGAAATCATCCGGCACGGATACCGGCAGAGGCATCCGGGTGATCGTCAGCGTCGGCCAATGCATCACGAAGGGCATCGCCAGCGATGCCAGCAGCACGACGACCCACGCCGTCATTTGGACGTGCGGATTGCGCACGCGAAACAGGTTGAGACCGAACCAGACGACGCCTCCCAGCACGAAGGAGCGTAGCGCCGCCTCAGCCAGAGTTGCGATCATTCTTTCTTCACTCCCCTCGCCTTCTTCGCCTTGGCCACCTGGTCGGCCAGTGTACGCAGCTGCTGCTGGTCGAGCATCGCATTGTCCACCATGCCGACGAGGACTTCCTCCATCGAGCCGTTGCAGAACCAGTCGACGATACGCTGCACCGCCTTGGCCGCGACCCGCGCGCGCTCTTCCGCAGCGTGGTAGACGTAGGTGCGTCCGTCCACGGTGTGCCGCGCATAGCCCTTTTCTTCCAGCCGGCGCAGCACGGTGCGGACCGTGGATTCCTTCAGACGCCGCGACAGCCGCTCGCGCACGACCTCGGCCGTAACGGGACCATGGGCCCAAACCAATTGCATGACCTCGTGCTCGAGGTCGCCCAGTTCGGGCAAACGATCGTCCATGGCATCTGACCTTGCGGATTGAGTTTTCTTGTAACGCTACAGATCGTCGCATATGCGGCCGCGCCGCGCAACGGCGATTCCACCTAAAATGGCGTCGTGGGCCGGCCTGACGAGACGGGTAAACTTTCGATTCTGGCCAGCAGCGTGCCTTGCCCCTCACCCGGATCGCTCGCGCGATCCGACCTCTCCCCGCTGAAGAGCGGGGAGAGGTTAAGAAGCGTCACCGCGAACGATCTGGCTGCTATCGATGTAATGGACGCGCCACTGTCGCACTCCCTCGCCCCGTTCTTACGGGGAGAGGGTTGGGGTGAGGGGCTGCCTTCACACGTTCGGCTGAAATTGTGAGCGTCAGTACTGCGGCTCGTACATCTGGGACTGGATCAGACCCTTCACGTCGTTGGGAGCGGGGCCGTCGGCGAGACCGCGCTGGTAGGCGACGTCTGCCACCGCAACGGCGATGCGGGCCGAGACCTCGCGAATCCGAGGAAGGGCCGGATAGAGGCTGCCCTGCGCGAGGTCCTCCCTGCCGACGCAATCGGCTAGCGTATGGGCGGCCGCCATGAACATCTCGTCCGTCACCAGGCGCGAACGGCTGGCGATGACGCCGAGGCCGACGCCGGGGAAGATGTAGGAGTTGTTGCCCTGGCGCGGCACGAAGGTGCGGCCGTTGAGCTTCACCGGATCATAGGGACTGCCGCAGGCGAACAGTGCGCGGCCCTCGGTATAGCGGTAGGCATCCTCGGCCGAGCATTCGGCCTTCGAGGTCGGGTTGGAGAGCGCGAACACGATGGGCTGCTCGTTGAGCGCGGCCATCGCCTTGAGCACCTCGGGCGTGAAGGCGCCCCCGACCGCGGCGACACCGATGATCGCCGTCGGCTTCAGCGTCTTGATCGCGGTGAGGAAATCGGCGATCGGCGCCTGGCCGGCATGGGCATAGCGCAGCTTGTGGCCAGAGAGGCCATCACGGCCGCCGACGACGAGGCCGCGGGAATCCACCAGCCAGTTGCGCCGGAGAGCTTCCGCCTCGGAAATCCCCTCCGCCATCATGGCGGAGACGACGAGATCGGCGATGCCGGTTGCCGCCTCGCCCGCACCGAGGAACAGGATACGCTGATCCCTGAGCTTGCCGCCATTGACGCGCAGCGCGGAGAACAGGCCGGCGAGCGCCACGGCCGCGGTGCCCTGGATGTCGTCGTTGAAGACGCAGGCCTCGTCCCGATATTTGTGCAGCAGCTTGAACGCCGAGTGATTGGCGAAATCCTCAAACTGGATCAGCACGCCCGGAAACGTCTTTCGCGCAGCCTGCATGAACTCGTCGACGAAGCTGTCATAGGCCTCGCCGGTCAGCCGCCGCTCGCGCAGGCCCAGATAATAGGGATCATTCAAGAGCTCTTCGTTGTTGGTTCCGACGTCGAGCACGATCGGCAGGCAATGCTCGGGATGCACGCCGGCGCAGGCGGAATAGAGCGAGAGCTTTCCGACCGGGATGCCCATGCCGTTGGCGCCGAGATCGCCCAGCCCAAGGATGCGTTCGCCATCGGTCACGACGATCAGCTTGGCCGGATAGGGCCAGTTCTTCAGGATCTCCGCGATCTGGCCGCGATCGCGCGATGAGATGAACATGCCGCGCGGCCGCTGGAAGATCAGGCCGTATTTCTGGCAGGCGAGCCCGACCGTCGGGGTGTAGATGATCGGCTGGATCTCGTCGATATTGTCGACGACGACGCGGAAGAACAGCGCCTCGTTGCGGTCATGCAGCGCATTCAGCGCGACGTATTTTTCAAGGTCCGTCGGCAGCGTGCGCAGATTGGTGAGTACGCGCTCGACCTGGGTCTCCATCGTCAGTACGCAGGGCGGCAGCAGGCCGCGAAGGCCGAGCGCGTCGCGCTCCGCTTCCGTGAAGGCGGTGCCCTTGTTGAGCAAGGGATCGCGCAGCAGCGTCATGCCGTGAGCGGGGTCGGATGATGTCGAATGGGCGCTGACCCGAGCAGGTCTATTCACGAATTCCCCCAGGGAGTTTCTTATTGAAGGGCAAGCATTGTCGGCCAGCGCTCACCTGAGATCAAGGACGTAGAGACTCAAGGCTCGATTGTGATCTCGCACCGCAGCGAGATTTCGCGAAGAGCCGGCATTTGCGCGCGAGAAGAGGTTAACGTAGTAGGACTACTCGGGCTTGATGTCCGCGGCCTTCACGATCGGCCACCATTTCTCGGTCTCGGCCTTCTGGAAGGCCGCAAGCGCTGCGGGCGTCTGCTGCTCGGTCGGCGGTATCTCCTGACCCAATTCGCCGAAGCGCTCCTTCACGGATGGATCGGCGAGCACCGCGACGATGGCCGCGTTGAGCTTTGTGACGATCTCCTTCGGCGTGTTCTTCGGTGCCCAGATGCCGTGCCAGTAGGAGATGTAGAGACCGGGCAGGCCCGCCTCGTCGACGGTCGGGATATCAGGCGCGGACGCGAGCCGCGTCGGCGACGTCACTGCGAACGCCTTGATCGCGCCGTTCTTGTATTGCGGCAGCGAGTTCGAGGCCTGGTCGAACATGATGTCGATCTGGCCTGCGACGAGATCGATCATGGCGGGTCCGGCGCCGCGATAAGGCACGAACTGGAAATCAGTGCCGGTCTTCTCCTTGAAGAAGACGCCCGCGACGTGCGCGCCCGTGCCGGCACCAGCCGTGCCAGCAGTCGCCTTGCCGGGGCTGGCCTTCAGCCACGCAATCATCTCTTTCAGATTGTTGGCCTCGAGCGACTTGCGGCCGACGATCAGCTGCGTTCCCATCGCGATCGTCGCGACCGGCTCGAAATCGGCGATCACATCATAGGGCAGCTTGAAGATCGCGCCGTTCAGCACATGCGTGCCCCAATGACCGATCGTGATCGTCGTGCCGTCAGGCGTCGCGCGCGCAACGCGGGCTCCCGCAATGCTGCCGGAGGCACCGGCCACGTTCTCGACCACGACGGTCGTGTGCAGCTGAGCGGCGATCCGCTCGGACAGGATCCGCGCCAGCGTGTCGGTCGGGCCGCCCGCCGCGAACGGCACCACGAGGGTGATGGGGCGCGACGGGAACGGCTGGGCGCCCGCCGGTGCGGCCCACGCCGCTGATCCGATCAATGCGCAAATGACGATCACATGACCGCGTAGTCCGGCCCACAGCCCCTGCATTCCATCCACCCTTTTTCATCGCCCGCATGTTGTCAGCGGGCTGGGGCCGGAGTGAACGCTGCCAGGCGGGCAGAGGCAAGCTGGAAATTATGCCGAGCGCTAACCAGCCGCCCGCCGCGGGGCCAGATTGGCGGCGCCATCAGCCGGCGGCGCGATCTGCATCAGGATGGTCTGGACCGGGGATGCGACCTCGATGCCGTTCTGCTGGAAGCGCAGCTTCATGCGGCGGTTGAATTCGCGCTGGACCGGCCAGCGGCCCGCCTCCGTGCAGCGGATCTGGCCGACGATCGACACCATGGCACCATCGACCTTGTCGATGCCCCACAGATCGAGGTCGCCGCGAATTGCCGCGCGAAACTCCGGCTCGCGGCGCATCTCCTCGACGATGTCCTTGAGGATCTGGCCGGCGCGGTCGGTGTCCTCCTTGTAGGCGACATTGACGCTGACGGATGCATTGCCGGCGCCGCGGCTGGCATTGGTGATGGTCGTGACCGCGCTGAACGGCACGATGTGCACGGCGCCGTCGCCGGCGCGCAGACGAATGGTGCGGATCGAGACGTTCTCGACCACGCCGGAGAGGCCGGAGACGCTGACATTATCGCCGACCTGGACCGTGTTCTCCAGCAGCAGGAATAGGCCGGTGATGAGATCCTGCACCAGCTTTTGCGAGCCGAAGCCGATGGCGATGCCGACGATGCCGGCGCCGGCCAGCAGCGGCGCGACGTTGACGCCGATCTCGCTCAGCGCGGTGAGGCCGACGACAGTGGCGATCAAGCAAAGCAGCGCCGTTCGCAGCATCGGCTGGAAGGTGCGCAGGCGCGCCGCGCGGGCGTAGTGCCCGTCGCGCGACAGCGTATTGATCTGGCGGTCCAGCAGCGCGTTGCTGGCTTCCCAGACGGCGGCAGCAATGAGCACAGCGATGCCGATGGTCGCAACCGCCGAAATCAGCCGGCTACCGATCTGGCCTCCATAGAACCAGACGATGGCGTCGACGCCCCAGACTTCGAGCACGGCCACGAAGCCGATGAACGCGATCACGCTGGATACGATCTTGCGCAGCAGCGGCAGATAGCGGTTGGCGCGGATCTCGAGGCCCGGAAAGCGCTGGAGGATCTCCGGCTTGATGCGGAAGCCGCGGTCGATCAGGCTCAGCGTCACCATGATGGCGACGCGCGTGATCAGCGCCACCACTACGGTGCCGACAAAATATTGCAGCAGCAGCGAATAGCCATTGCGGATGTTGAGCGCCCAGACCGCCCACAGCGCGAGGTCGAGCGCGATGGCGAGATAGTGCCAGCCGCCGGCAATGCGGTTGCGCAGTCGCGCCGCGATCCCTTGCCGCTCCGCCGGGGCGCGGATGGCTTCGGCGACCTGGCGGCGGCATTGCAGGATGATGACGACGACGAAGAGATGCACGACCAGCAACACCATGCGCAGCAGCGCCGCATAGCCGGCACGATGCAGGCCGAGCAGCAGCGCCACATTGGCGAAGGCGATGCCGGAGACACCGACGCCGACGATGCGCCGCGCCCAGATCTCGATATAGGCCGCGGTTTCTGCCCGAACCGGAACCAGGCCAAACGGCCCCGCCAGCGCGCGGACGACGCAGATGAGCCCGCGCGAGAACGCATAGGCATTGACGACGGCGAGGATCACGAGGCGGACGGTTGCGGGATCGCCGATCTCCGTGCCGAGCAGTGCGGTTGCGACGCCGATGAAGACGAACACGGGGAGCAGTTCGAGCAGGAGACGCCCGAACACGAAGGGCAGCCGCAGCAGCAATTGCCAGACACGTGCGAGACTGTGGCGGCGCTTGTGCAGATCGGGCGCAGGCGTGACATCGGCGACCGATGACGGCGGATCGGCGATGGGCAGCACCTGCGCCGGCAGGCGCGCGGTTTGCGGGACGCGTCCTTCCAGGAAGGCAACGGGCCGCCGGATCGCGCGGAAGATCACCCACTCCGCCGCAATGGCGCAGCCGAGCACCAGCGCGAGCTTCCACGCGATCTCGATCAGGAGGTTGTAGGCGACGGGATCGTTGGCGGTCCGTACGATCCAGTAATAGAAGGCGGGGAAATGCGTCAGCGTCCGCGCCACGTCGGCGATCTCGCGCGAGATCTCGCCGATCTCTTCCGACACCGTGAGCAGGAGCTGTGCGCCAAGGCCGTCGGCCGAGAGCGGGATCGGCGATTTCTGCTCGGGCGCCGCGGGCACGGGTTGCTGCTGACCGGGCACATTCGCGATCACGCGCAGCGTATCGATCATCTGCGCACGCTTTTTGTCGTCCTGGAGCGTCTCCAGCGCCCGCTTGGCTTCCTCCGGCGACAGTGCGGCAGCCCTGTTGGCGGCCGGCGGCTCGGCGCGGACGGTGGAAAGAGATGAGATCGCGATGAAGAGAGCGGCGAGGAACGCCGGGGCAAGCTTGTGCGACACGAGGATTCCCTGGAAAAGCGCATGCGCCGGCGGAGTCGGGACTGTCGCCGCCGAAGCACTGCGTCATGTCGTATCGACGCTATTCGCCCCGGCGCTGTGTCGGAAGTTGGCCAACGAGGCGACATTCTCTTGGCATTTGCCGCAGTGCAGGAACGGGAACCGTCGGCTCCGCGCGGCCGAACATCGACCGAGTGCGATGCGCGCGACAAAACCCTCCCGTCATTCCGGGAGTCGGCCCGGAATGACGGCGAGGAGGAGGAGAAAGCAGGATGTCAAAGCGCCTGTCATGGCGGCCGCATCACGGCCATCCGACACGATCGGTGTGATGCAAAATACAGCGCCGGGTAGGTAGGGGCTTTGCCTCACTGATGCAGCCCGCTAAACCTTTACCCGGCGTGCCGTTCGCGGTTTCTGCCGCTATGCGATAGTCCGAACGAGCTCCATCGCACTTAACGCGGCTGGATCTGCGGAGGTGGTGTCATAGACCTCCCCTTGCTCTTGAGGTGGACGACGCGTCGCTTGTTTGCGACCAACGGCATGCTCCTCCCGCGACATAAAACTGTCAAGCAGGATCAATGGTGCCGGTATCACATTTGAGGACGTGTTCCCTCCACCGCGATAGATTGATCGCAGTGGATCAGGGAATAAATTCCCTCCCGCCGCGTTTGTGTCAGAGAGTCCATTCGCCTTCCGCATTCCATCCATTTCCAGAAAGCAAGACATGAAAGCATTACTTTGCATCACCGCTGTCGCGGCCCTCCTGACTGGATCAGCCTTAGCGCAGACCCCTCCGCAGACCTCGACCAAGAAGGTCGACGGCACCGAGAACGTCTACGTCTTCCGCTATGGCGGTCATCAGTCGATGTTCATCGTGACGCCGCAGGGCGTGATCGCGACCGACCCGATCTCGTATTTGCGTCCGGCAAAGCCCTATATCGACGCCATCAAGGCCGTCACCGACAAGCCGATCAAATACGTCATCTACAGCCATCACCATTACGATCACATCGCCGGCGGCCAGCCCTTCAAGGATCTCGGTGCCACCTTCATTGCGCACCGGCGGACCAAGGAGCGCCTACTCGAGCTGAAGAAGCAGAATTCGCTGCTCGCCGATGTCGTGATGCCGGACCAGGTGATCGACGACAAGAAGAGCATCACGCTCGGCGGCACCACGCTGGAGCTGAACTATGTCGGCCGCAACCACTCCGACAATTCGCTGGTGATGCGGCTGCCGAAGGAGAAGATCGTCTTCGTCGTCGACTTCGCGCCGATCGAGTCCGTGCAGTTCCGCAACATTCCCGACAACGCCTCGCCGATCGAGTATATCGCCTCGCTGAAGAAGCTGGCCTCGCTCGACTGGGAGCGGATGATCCCCGGCCATCCCTATGCCGGCGGCCGCTTCGGCACCAAGAAGGACGTCGAGGACGACATCGCCTACATGGAAGATCTGTCCGCGGAGGTGAAGAAGGCCGCCGATGCCGGCAAATGCTTCGACACCGCGATGAAGGAAGTGAAGCTGCCGAAATACGAGAAATGGGCGAATTACGAGACCGCCCTTCCCGCCAATATCGAGCGCTTCTGCTACTGGTGGGGCCGCGGGTATTGAGGGTCGGCTTGCTCAGACGCGACGAGCTTCGCTCGCGCTGAGATCGTAGGGTGGGCAAAGGCGCTCTTGCGCCGTGCTCACCACCTCTCGCCGGATGAAGATTGGTGGGCACGCTTTGCTTTGCCCACCCTAGGGATCGCCGCTAGCGAACGCGCCGCCCTGTCCTCGCCGACGGCGCCTGCGCGAAGTACGGATTCGTCAGACATGTCGCCGGACGCCCCTGCGCGCTTGCCTGGCACTGGGCGAACGAGGAGAAAATGCAGTCCATCCGCTCGCCCTCCAACTCGCCGAAGACGTGCAGGCAGACCGGCGCATCGCCCCCATAGGTCTGGGCGCGCGCGGAACCGGCGATCAAGAGCGCGGCGAACAGGGAAACGACGACAGCAGGCTTGTACACGACAACCTCGAAATCAGAGAAACATTTCAGTCAAATCAACCGTCGACGAGCTGCCGATACAGTCAAAGTTTTGCGTCAGCCAGATTCGCGCGGCCTCGCGCCCCTCGTCACGCAGGCGGCACAAGAGGCTCCATTCGGGATGGAACTGCGTGGCCGTTCCGAGCTGCGACATCAATTGGTCGTTTCCAATCCAGTGCATGAACATGCGGCTGTGCGTGTTGCGATCGAGCTCGCCATTATCGATCAGCCGGGTCGCGAAGGCAATCGCGCGCATCTCACGCATCAGTGACGAATTGAAGCTGATCTCGTTGATGCGATGGAGAACGTCGGCGGCGCTCGCCGGCAGTTCGTCACGCCGGATCGCGGTCACCTGCACGATGATGACGTCTTGGCTACCTTTTCGATAGATCAGCGGAAAGATCGCGGGATTTCCGAGATAGCCGCCATCCCAATAATGCTCGCCGTCGATCTCGACCGCCTGGAAATATGGCGGCAGACAGGCCGAGGCGAGCACGGTCTCCGCGCTGAGCAGCGGCGTCTGGAACACCTTGATCTTGCCGGTGCGGACATTCGTGGCGTTGAGAAATAGCTGCGGTGCGTCCGGCGATGAATTGAGCCGATCGAAATCGACCACGCGTAGCAGCAACGACCGGAGCGGATTGAAGTGGAGGGGGTTGAGCAGGTTCGGCGGCACCGTGTGCGTCAGCGTGTGGATGAAAGCATGGACAGGGTGATATTCCGGCGGCAGCTTGAGGGCCTGGATCAACTGGTTGAGTGGCGAGAACAGGTCATAGACCTGATCCATCCGCGAGACCTCGTACCAGAACGCATGCAGGTTCTGCCGCGCCCCCTCGGCTCCGCCGATGGCCATGCCTGAGGCCAGCACCACCGCATTCATCGCGCCCGCGCTTGTAGCGCTGATCGCCTCGATGGCGAGCCTGCCGTCCTCGAGCACGTGGTCCAGCACGCCCCAGACGAAGGCGCCGTGCGCGCCGCCGCCCTGAAGCGCGAAGTTGACGTTCTTCTGGTTGCTGGTCTCACGGGCGGTCACTTTGCGGGCTTCCTGCCTCCCTTCCCCTCCCGCTCCAGCGCCTTGCGCACCTCGTCGAATTCGGCAAGCGAGGCCTTGTCGGCGCGGGGGAAGCGCAGGTCCAGCTTTTCGAGCGCCGCGACGATCGCCGAGCCGATCACGACGCGCGCGAACCATTTGTGGTCGGCCGGCACGACATACCAGGGCGCGTGCGACGTTGCCGTATGCCGGACGATGTCCTGATAGACCGCCTGGTAGCGCGGCCACAGCGCGCGCTCCTTGATGTCGTCCATCGAGAACTTCCACTGCTTGGCCGGTTCCTCGAGCCGCTCAAGGAAGCGCTCGCGCTGCTCCTCCTTGGATAGATTGAGGAAGAATTTCAGAACCACCGTGCCGTTGCGGCTGAGGTGGCGCTCGAAGGCGGAGATGTCCTCGAACCGCTCCTTCCAGATGTTCTTGGTGACGAGCCTCTGCGGCAGCTTCTGCTTGGCAAGAATCTCCGGATGCACCCGCGTGACCAGGCACTCCTCGTAATGGGAGCGGTTGAAGATGCCGATATGGCCGCGCTCGGGCAGCGCGATCGCGTGGCGCCAGAGGAAATCGTGATCGAGCTCCTTGGTGCTCGGCGCCTTGAAAGCATGGACCTCGCAGCCCTGCGGGTTGATGCCCTCGAAGATCGCCTTGATCGCAGAATCCTTGCCGGCGGCGTCCATGGCCTGGAGCACGATCAGCACCGACCAGCGGTCCTGGGCGTAGAGCTTCTCCTGAAACTCGATCATCCGCTTCTTGTTGGCGTCGAGAATCTCCTGCGCCTTCTCCTTGTCGAGATCGCCCTTCTCGTTGGTCTTGTAATCCTTGAGGTGAAACTTGCCCGATCCGTCGTAACGGAACGGCGTGATGTAGCTGTCAAGTTCCTGGGCGAGCGATTTGGACGGCTTCTTGCTCATGAGCGCGGGGCACCTTGCGTTGCGGCTTCAATCGGTCGAGCAGGCTACCAAGGATGCCCTTGGGAAGGAATATGATGAAAAGGACCAGCAGCACGCCATAGACGAGGTTGTCCCAACCGACCGCCTTGGTGCCGAAGCCGATACGCAGGGTTTCCGCCAGCAGAATGGTGATGACAGCGCCAAAGGTCGGGCCGAGCGAGACGAACAGGCCGCCGACGATGGCCGCGAACACCATCTGGAGCGACACCGCGATGCCGCTGACGGTGTCGGGGGTGATGAACATCTGGTACTGGCAGTAGATTGCGCCGGCGAGCGCCGTCATCACCGCACTGAGCAACGTAATTTTCAGCTTCTCCGCGGTGACGTCGACGCCGGCGGCGGCCGCGGCATCCTCATCCTCCGAGATCGCCTCGAGCGCGTAGCGGGCCATGCTGCGGTCGACCCAGTGCCAGACCACGATGCCGAAAAGCCAGACCCCGAGCGCGATCAGATACCAGGTCGTCTTGTCGTCGAATTGCAGCGCCAGCAGCTTGTTGCCCGAGGCCCGGTTCGGCGTATAGCCGAGCGAGCCGCCGGTATAGTCGCGCGTCGCCGTGATGACCTGGAGCACGATTCCTGACAGCGCCAGCGTCACCAGCACGAAATAGTGGCCGGTGATGCGGAAGCGGAAGCAGGGATAGCCGACGATGAGCGCCAGCGCACCCGCCGCAACCATGCTGATGGGAATGCCGATCCAGGGCGACCAGCCCAGATGATTCCAGAGCAGCGCGGTGACATAGGCGCCGATCCCCATGAAGCCGCCATGGCCGAGCGAGACCAGACCGAACCGTCCCATCATCGACCAGGACGTGTAGGCGAACGACCAGATCAGGATCAGCACCAGAATGTGCAGATGATAGGGGTCGCGATAGAGGAAGGGCAGCGCGACCAGCGCCGCCAGCCCCACCGCCCATGCCGCAAGCCGCCCCTGCCCCATCATCGGCGCCTCGCAAGCAGGCCCGCGGGCCGGATGAACATCATGACGATGAAGAAGGCGAAGGCGAGCACGTAGCCCCATTCGAGGTCGGAGAACAGGCCGCCGAGCGATATGATCTCGGCGAACACAAAGGCGGCGATGAAGCCGCCGATGAAATTGCCGAGCCCCCCGAGCACGCAGATCAGGAAGGTGATCGGTCCGAAGGAGAGGCCGACGAAGGGATGCACGTCATATTGCAGCACCAGCAGGCAAGCGGCGAGCCCAGCCAGCGCGCCGCCGAGCGCGGAGGTGATGAGATACATTCTCTTCGTGTCGACGCCCATCAGCGCCATGATCTGCCGATCCTGGGAGATGGCGCGGATCGCGGTGCCGGTGAAGGTGCGGGTCATGAACAGGTACACTGCGACCATGCCGACCAGCGCGGCCAGAAAGGATAGCAGCCGCGCGTAGCTGAAATTCATGTCGCCGAAGGCGAGCACCGGCAGGCGGATGCCGAGATTGCGGAAGTCGATGCCGAAGGCGACGGTGGCAAAGCTCTGGAGCACGAACAGCACCCCGCCTGTCGCAAGCAGCTGGTTGATCGGCGGCGCGGTGAGCAGCGGCGCGATCACGAGATAGTGCAGCGCGGCGCCGAGGATCGCGACGAGCAAAATGGTGAACGGCGCTGCGATGAAGTAGCTGAGGCCGTAATACTGCACGATGAAATACATGGCGTACATGCCGATCATCACCAGCTCTGCGTAGCAGATCCAGGTCACGTCGATGACGCCAAAGATCAAGTTGAGCCCGAGCGCGAGCAGTGCCAGCACGCCGCCGAGCAGGATGCCGTTGATCACGGCCTCCAGCAGATAGATGTCGAAAATGCCCAAAAAAGCTTGCATGCCTGCATGAACCTCATACCCCGAGATACGCTTCCTTGACCGTGTCACTCGCCAGCATCTCGGCCGAGGTGCCGGACGCCCGGATCGTGCCCGCCTCGATCAGATAAGCGCGATCAACCACTTTCAGCACCTGCTGCACGTTCTGCTCGACGATCAGCACCGTCAGGCCGCGGGCGCGGATTCGCTTCACCAGCTCGAACACCTGCTGCACCACGACTGGCGCCAGTCCCGCCGACGGCTCGTCGAGCAGCAGGAGTTTTGGATTCGACATCAGCGCGCGGCCGATCGCGCACATCTGCTGCTCGCCGCCGGACATGGTGCCGGCCATCTGGTGGCGGCGTTCCTTCAGGCGCGGAAACAGGTCGAACACGACATCCAGCCGCTCGGCATAGTGGCCGCGTGCCTCCTTCATGAAGGCGCCCATCTTGAGATTGTCGTCGACCGTGAGCTGCGGAAACAGCCGCCGGTTCTCCGGCACATGCGCGATGCCGAGGCTGACGATCTTGTGCGGCGGCGTCGCCACGACATCGACGCCCTCCATCCTGATCGACCCGCGCGTGGGACGGATCAGGCCGGAGATGACGCGCATCAGGGTGGTCTTGCCGGCGCCGTTCGGGCCGATGACGCCAACGGCCTCGCCCGCCTTCACGTCGAGATTGACGTCGAACAGCGCCTGGAACGTGCCGTAACCCGCGCTGACCGAACGAAGCTCCAGCATCGTCTAGCCTCCCGAGCGGCGGCGCGCTTCCGCCGCCGCGGCCTGCGTGGTCTCGGCATCGGTGCCGAGATAGACCTCGATGACGCGCGGGTCGCCGGCAACCGCGCTCGGCAACCCTTCCGAGATCTTCTCGCCGTGATCGAGCACCATCACGCGGTCGACGACGCGCATCAGCACGCCCATGATGTGCTCGACCCAGATGATGGTGATGCCGAGCTCGTCGCGGATGTTGCGCAGCATGTCCGCCGCCTGGTCCATCTCGGTCTCGTCGAGACCGCCGAGGCTCTCGTCGGCGAGCAACAGTTTTGGCGCGGTGGCAAGCGCTTTCGCCAATTCGAGCTTCTTCAGGCCGGCCGCCCCGAGTCCATCGACGCTGGCATGGCGATCGGTCGGCAAGCCCACCATCGCAAGTGACCGCTCGGCCGCCTCCTCCGCCCTGGCACGACTGTGGCGGCCCTGGCCGTAGAAGCCGGCCAGTGCGACATTCTCGAAGATTGTCAGGCGCCGGAACGGCCGCGGAATCTGGAATGTGCGGCCGATGCCGCTGTTGATGATCCGGTGTGGCGCAAGGCCCGCGATCTCGGCGCCGCCGAACAGGATCGAGCCGGATGTCGGCGCCAGCGTGCCGGAGAGCATGTTGAAGATCGTGCTCTTGCCCGAGCCGTTGGGGCCGATCAGGCCGAGGATCTCGCCCTGATCGACCCGAAACGACACGTTGTTGACGGCGGTGAAGCCACCAAACCGCTTCACCAGCCCGCTGACTTCCAGCACCGTCTTGCTCCGCCGCTACTGGTTGCTGTAGGTGGTGCCCTTCGGCAGCGGCAACACAGCCTCGCGCTGCGCCTGACTCTTGGGCCACACCACAGAGGATTTATCGTCGATGTACTGGATCACGACCGGGAACGACCGCTCGTTCTGCCCGGCCATCGGCGTGCCCTCGCCGTAGAACTTGACGCCGAAGCCGAGCATCGTGCCGCCTTCGGGGATGTCGGTGTCTAGCGCGGCCTTGCGCAGCGCGTCGGGATCGACGCCGCCATACTTTTTGATCGCGCGCGGCAGCACATCACTCATGAACACGTAAGTGTTGGACGCGCCGATGCCGACATGCGCCGAGCGGATGGCAACGCCGGGCCTGATCTTGTCGAACTCCTCGCCGACCATCTTGATCACGGGCGGGAGTTTGGGATCCATGGTCTTCTGGTTGGCGAGCCAGATCGAGATCGGGTCGGTGTTGAAGATGTAGGTGGCGTCAGCCCCCATCCCCTCTTTCAGCTTCTCGTAGACGCCGTAGCCGGCGCCATGGCCCATCAGCGCTCCGAACTTCAACCCCTGCTCGCGGGCCTGGCGCAGCAGCAGCGTGATGTCAGGGTTGTAGCCGGTGTGGAAAATGACGTCGGGCTTGGCACGCTTCAGCTTGGTCACCAGCGCGGAGAGATCGGGCGCCGTCGCCGAATAGCCTTCCTTCATCACGACGTTGAAGCCCGCCTTCTTCGCGCCTGCCTCATTGCCCCTGGAGACGTCGACGCCATAGGCGCCATCCTCGTGGATGATGGCGACGCGCAGGTCCTTCGGCTCCTTGTCGAACTTCGCCTTGGCATTCTGCGCGATGAAATCCATCGTCATCATGCCGAACTGGTCGCCGCTCGCCTGCGGGCGGAACACGTATTTGTAGCCCTTGTCGTTGAACACGGCCGACGAGATGCAGGTCGTCATCCACATGAACTTCTTGAGCTGCTCGACGCGGGCAGCGACCGGCACGCATTGCGCCGATGAGAAGAAGCCGAGCACCATGTCCACCTTCTCCTGCTCGAGCAGGCGGACGGATTCGTTGATGGCGATGTCGGGCTTGCTCTGCGCGTCGGCGTAGACCGCCTCGATCTTGTAGCCTTCGACGCCGGTCTTGGCGAAATGGTCGAGAATAATTTTTGCGCCGATATAGCCGAGCTCAGATCCACCGCCCGCGAGAGGCCCGGTCAGGTCGAAAACAACGCCGATCTTGATCTTCTTCTCTTGAGCCTGAGCCGAAGCCATCAAGCCCGTCGCTGATATCGCGACCAACAGCCCACGTACCAAGCGGGCAGCCATGCGCAGGCGCATCTAAACCTCCCTGGACGATTGTGCATTGCAGTCTTCTTGCTTTTGCTTTTTGGCCCATCACATGGGCTGGGGGCAGCGATGTCAAGCCTCGCGCTTCAGCGCGACGCGAACTGCTGCTCGATAAAGGCCGTGACAAATCGCGGCATGGTCGGCGTGAGATCACTCATCCCGCGCACGAGATGAATGGCCGACAGCTCCGGATCGGCTTCGCGGGCGAGGTTGGCCTCGATCCGGGCCCGGGCCACGTCACCCGGCATGTCCAGGTTGATAATTTGAATCATTGCAATCGACGGACCAGTGACGACACAGTGCCAGTCCGGCTGGGTCCGGTAGTCGGCCGCGGTCAAGCCGGTTTCTTCCCCGAGTTCGCGGATGACACTGCCGGGAATGTCGAGCGCGCCGTCACTGACGTCGTCGAGATCGGGCGTGCCCGAGGGGAAATAGATGCGGCCCGCATTGGCGGTGTGCTGCGCCATCTCGCCCATGATGAAGGCGCCGTCGGAGGCGCGCAGCGCGCCCATGCCAAAACCGTTGAACACGGCCTTGTCGGGAAAGCCCCAGTCGCGCCAGGCAAGGAAGCTCGCGAAATCCGTCTCGAAATAGGTCGCGGCGAGATGGCCGTCCGTGAACACGGCATCGCGCCCGAGCAGGACGCGGCCGTTCCACATCTTCGGCCGCTCGCGCTGCTTCTCGGCGAAATGCGCCGCAATCTCGGCGCGGCGCTCTTCGGCGAACGGCCAGGCGATTGGCCGCACGGCAAGATCAAGCGTCGTGACGCGATGAATGACCAATGACGTCATGACAGCTGATTACAATGCCTTCGCGTCAGTTATTTGGCATTCCCCGTGGTCTTCTTGGCCTGATCGACATACTTGTTGGTAAAGGTCTTGCTGACGTCGATCTTGGCGGCGGCCACCTCGGGCGAGCCGACGCTGAACACCGCGAGCACGGCGTCTGCGCCCTTCGGGTCCATCTTGCCGGTTTCGGAGAACATCGGGATCGTGTTCTTCAGCGCGGCGAGATAAAGCTCCTTGTTCTTGCCGACCATCTCGTCCGGCATCTTCGCCATGATCTCCTCGGGCGAATGCGAATGGATCCAGCCGATCGTGGCCAGCATTGCGTTGGTGAGCGCCTGCGTTTCCTTCTCGTGGCCGTTGATCCAGGCCACGGTCGAGTACAGCGCGCCGCCCGGATATTCGCCGCCGAACGTCTCGAGCGTGTCCTTCTGGGTGCGGGTGTCGCTGAGGATGCGCAGATCCTTGTGGCTGCCCTGGAGCACGGTGACGGAGGGATCGAGCATCACGGCGGCGTCAATCTGCCCCTGCTCCATCGCGGCCACGGCGGTGGCGCCGAGGCCGACGCCGATCACGGCGGTGCCGGCGGGATCGAGCCCGTTCTTCTTGAGCAAATATTTGAGGAAGAAGTCGGTCGAGGAGCCCGGTGCGCTGACGCCGACCTTCTTGCCGGCGAGATCCTTGATCGACTTGATTTCGTTCGTGTGCGACGGCGAGACCACCAGCACGAGGCCGGGATAACGGTCATAGACCACGAAGGCCTGAAGCTCCTGCTTCTTGGCGGCGAGATTGACGCAATGGTCGAAATAGCCGGAGACGACGTCGGCGCTGCCACCGAGCACGGCCTTGAGCGCGTCCGAGCCGCCCTTGAGGTCCACGAGCTCGACATTGAGGCCCGCCTTCTCGTATTCGCCGAGCTGCTTTGCCAGCACCGTCGGCAGATAGCACAGGCAGGCGCCGCCGCCGATCGCGATGGTGACCTTGCTTTGCGCCGCGGCAAGACCGGTGGTGAGCGTGAGCGCGAGCAGCGCGCCGGCGAGCCTGGCAATCGTGTTCTTCATTGGTTTCCTCCGTTCGGCCGGCGGCACCATAGAGCAGCGGGACTGGCTTGAGAAGCACCGCTTAAGTGGCACTGGCCATTGGCCTTTCGGCGCAATAACATGCTCAGACAAGAACAATTCTTGATGGGGAGGATCATCCATGAATCGCCTTGCAATCGGGCTGTCGATCGCCGCCGCCTTTGCCGCCGGATGCGGCGCAAACCAACTGCTCCGGCCGGCGCTGGCCGCGGAGAACGTCACCGCGCAGATCATCCATACCGGCGAGATGGAAGGCGACGCGCTCGGGCCCGCCAACAATGTCGGCTACCGTTCCAAGATGTTTGCCAGCGCCGACGGCGCCACCATCTCGATCCAGGTCGGCAATGTGCCCAAGCACATGCATCCCAACACCAACGAGATCCAGTACATCCTCGACGGGACCGGGACGATCTGGCTCGGCGACAAGGAGGTGACGGTGAAACCTGGCGACCTCGTCATCATCCCGAAGGGCACCCCGCATGGTGGCACCAAGCCGATCAGCGGACAGGTCAAGGCGATCGCGATCAAGACGCCGCCGCAGGCGCCCGATGACACCAAGCTGCTGGATTAGGCTCCCCGCAACTCGGGCCGGTTGAACGTTCGGGCTCGCACTGCCGTGCGGGCCCATTTCGTCGGTTTCGAGGCTAGATCGGGCGCGTCTGTTTCCGGATCTCGTTCGCGATCGGCTTGAGAGTGTCTCCCGGAAGCTGGCCGACGAGCGTGTAACCCATGCCGCCATCCGCCCACACGAAGCCAGCGACATCGCCGGTCGATTGCGGCATCATCGGCGTATCCAGATTGCGGTTGCTCATCGGACGCGTCAGCACGACAAGCCGGTCGCCGTGATCGTCATCGTACATGAACATCGCGGCCGGGCCGTGCGACGTCGCAACCAGGCGACCGCCCATCAGCCGATAGCCGGATACAGAGAGATCCGGCACCTTGACCGGCTGTTTCAGCCGATTCGATACCCATCGCGTGAGCTCGGCACTGTCGGACGCGCGTATCTCGACCGGCCGCACGCGGTCCGGTGCGTAAACGCCATACGAATAGGCTGCCTCCTGTGCCAGCGCAGACAGTCCGTTCGAGCCCTCCTGCGAGACGCCGCGCATGGTCCACCCGCCGAGACCGCCGATGCCGAGAAGCAACATCGCAGCGATCGCCCACCACGCCCGCATGGGAGGCCGCCTCCGGCTCTCGATGATGTGCGACAGATTCAACTCGGCCGGCAACGGCTCGTCGGCGATCGACGCAAATGCCCCGCGCAGCTGCTCGCGCTGGGTGGCGAAGGCCGCAACGCGCGCGGCGACATCCTGATGATCGTCCAGATAGGATGCGACCTCCGCGCGCCGCTCAGGCTCGAGCGCCTGGTCGACATAGGCGTGGAGATCGTCCTCGGTGATCGGCCGCCGGTTCATTTCACGCCCCGCAATGCCACGACGTTCCCTGGAGCCACGCCCTCCATCTCCTGCAATAGCCTCTCCCGCGCGCGCGACAGGCGCGACATCACGGTCCCGACCGGAATCTTCAGCACTCCCGCGGCGTCCGCATAGGATAGATCCTCAACCGCAACAAGCAACAACACGGCACGCTGCTCTTCCGGCAGTCTCGCAAGCTTTTTCAGGACATCCTGATAGATCAGCCTGTGCTCCTGCGCGGCGGCGCTGGCGAGCTCACGCTCGCCTGCATCGTCGATCGGGATATGCCTGCCCCGCGCCGTCGCCTGGCGGAATTGCGTGACCGCCAGATTGTGGAGGATGCTGAACAGCCAGGCGCGCACGCTGCCGTCGCGCCGCTGATGCCAATGGCTGACGGCACGCTCCAGGCAATCCTGAACCAGATCATCGGCAGCCGCGCGATCGCGCAAAAGCGCGCGCGCGTAGCGGCGGAGCGCGGGGATAAGCGGCTCGACCTGAACCAGCATGTCCTTCACGAGGCGTTCCACCTACCCTTTGCCGACGTCGGACGGCGCGTCATCGCGCCTCGATCTGGACCGCCTCACCAGGCATGGCCGCGTCACCGGCCGCAATCACCAGGTACCGCCTTGCTTCAGCGGCGGACTGGTCGACGATCTGCCGGATCGGACCGGCCACATTGACGATAGCGGATCCGGCCGGGTTGGTCATGAACGCCGCGAGCGGCTGCAATGGGCCACTTCCATCACCGTGCTCCGCCAGCGCAAGCACATATTTCTGCTTGGGCTGAAGTCCCGTCACCGAAGCCTGCAAGATCTGGATCAGGCCTTGATCGAACAGCGACACACTGGTCGGCGCCATGCCGTCCTTTGCACCGTCCTTCGACGTAAGCGTGAGATGAGCGACCTGCCCGGCGACGCCGAGGGCCTGCAAATTCTGGCGGTCATCAGGGTTAGGCGCGGCATTTGGAACATACGCGATCGCCTGCGGCGCCTGGCCGATCGGAACGTTCCCGACCACTTTATTGGTCGCCGTGTCGATGGCCGCGAGCGCGTCGGCGTTCTCCAGTCCCACATAGATGCGTGTGCCGTCGCCCGACGGCCAGACGCCGTGCGGCAGATTGCCGACCGGGATCGTCGCGACCTGCGAGAAATCGTCGGTGCGGAACACTTTTACTTCGTTCAGGCCACCGATGGTGACGTAGGCGAACGTGCCCTTGGCGGTGTGCGCGAAATTGACGTGGTTGGTGATCGGCCCGGTATCGATCGTCTTGATCGCGTTGAACGGAGGCCTGGCGTTGAACACCTGTGTCCGGCCAGTGTCCTTCAACGTGAACCATACCTGGTTCCCATCCGGCGATGCCGCGATGTTCGGACAGAACGGGCTCTCCTGCTTCACCGTGGCGACGATCTTGTGCTCGGCCACCGCGACGACGTCGGTCTCGGGATTGAACGACGAGCAGATGTAGCCGTATTTGCCGTCGGGTGAGAAAATCTGCATGCCTGGCCCGTTCGGGGTCGTGATGCGGGTCTTCTCCTTGAAGCTGATTGGATCGATGACGGAGATGTAGTTCTCGCCGCGAACGGTGACCCACACTTCCTTGCCGTCCGGCGTGAAGAACGCCTCGTGCGGCGATCGTCCGACGTAAGTGATATGCTTGACCGCGTTGGTCGCGGTGTCGATGAAGCTCACCGAATTCGAGCCGATCGACACCACGGCGAGCGTCTTGTGATCGGGCGAGAAGCCCATGCCATGAACGAGCACCTGCCCCTTGTAGAGCGGGCTGAAATTGCCGGGTTGCGGGTCGCCCAGCCGGATCACGCCAAGCAGCTTGTTGTCGACGGGATCGGTGACCGAGACCGTATTCGAGAACTGCTCTGCGGCGTAGACGCGGTCGTGGTGGCTCACCGGAATATCGGGAGCGGACAACGCGCCCGGTGCCTGCCCTGCCCACGCGACCGAACCGGTCGCAAGCATCGTGGCCGCCAGGAAAATGCTCTTCATCATCGTGCTTCGTGACGTGGTCATCTGCGACTCCTACTTCTTCATTCCCGTGGACATATCCATCTGCATGCCCGGATGATGATGAACGGTTGTGTTGGGAGCAGAGGGCGGCTGGGTCGGGGCGGGCGTGGTGTCAGTCGCCGGTTCGCCGATCGCGAGCTTCATGGCCGCGATCTCCTGCATCTGGTCGACGATGATTTCCTGGGCGATGCGCCGCAGCTGCTCGTTCTTGCCGTAACGCAACTCGATCACCGCCATGTCGATCGCGCCCTGATGATGCGGGTTCATCATCGCGACGAAGTCGCGATCGATGTCGCCGGTCGGCTTGGCCGCCATGTCGTTCATCATCTTGGTCATCGCCGCTTCGTTTTCTTCCAGAAACGCACGCTCCTCCGTGCCCACCGCGGCCGGCGCGGCGGCCGGATGGGATTCATGCGCGAACACGAACAGCGGGAGTACGGACGCGACCAGAATTGGCGCGGCAAGGAACGCCGTGCCCAGACCGGGCCTGGGCCATCGGCATCTGCTTGCAAGAGCCGCTACGGCGCGGCGGAACTGTGAGGGGGGCATCCTGAACTCCCATGCAGGTGGTTGCATGGGGGTATGACGTATGGCCGCGCGTTCTATTCCGGGCGGTCAATCACATAAACGTCAGCAGCCAAACGAGGCGGCCTACCCCCGCCCGTCCACGGTCGGGCGCCAGACCAGCAGCCTGCGCTCAACCAGCGTCACCCCGAAGTCGATCAGGATGACGAAGGCCGACAACACGAACATGCCGGCGAACACACCGGCGACGTCGAAGATGCCTTCGGCCTGCTGGATCAGATAGCCGAGCCCTGCCGCCGATCCCAGATATTCGCCGACGACCGCGCCGACCACGGCGAAGCCGACCGAGGTGTGCAGCGAGGAGAACATCCACGACAGCGCCGACGGCCAATAGACGTGCTGCATCAGCTGCCGCTCGCTCATGCCGAGCATGCGGCCATTGTCGAGCACGGTGCGGCTGACTTCCTTGACGCCCTGATAGACGTTGAAGAACACGATGAAGAACACCAGCGTCACGCCGAGCGCGACCTTGGACCAGATGCCGAGGCCCAGCCACAGCGCGAAGATCGGCGCAAGCACGACGCGGGGCAGCGCGTTGACCATCTTGACGTAAGGGTCGAACACCGCGGCAACCAGCGGCTGGCGCGCGAACCAGAAGCCGACCAGCACGCCGCCGAGCGATCCGATCACGAACGCCAGAATCGATTCCGTCAACGTGATGCCGAGATGCTTCCAGATCACGCCGGACGAGAACCATTTGACGATCTGGCTGAACACGTCGACCGGGTTGGAGAAGAAGAACGGCGGCAACAGGATTTTTCCGAACACCGGCACGGTCGCAAAGAGCTGCCACAGTACGAGGCAGACGACAGCGACCAGGACTTGCAGCGCAAGCAGCGTCACGCGCGACATCAGATCGCCTCCGCCGCTTGGGTCGATTGCGCGTAGCCCTTCATCACCTCGTCCTTGAGCACGCTCCAGATCTCGCGGTGGAGCGCATGGAACTCCTTGTCCAGCCGCACCTCGAAAATATCGCGCGGGCGCGGCAAGCTCACGCGCCAGTCGCCGATGATGCGCGAGGACGGCCCCGCCGACATGATCACGACGCGGTCGGCGAGCGCGATCGCCTCTTCGAGATCATGGGTCACGAACAGCACGGCCTTGCGGTCGGCGTTCCAGAGGTCGAGCAGCAGATTGCCCATGACCTGGCGGGTCTGCGCATCGAGCGGCCCGAACGGCTCGTCCATCAGGAGTATCTTTGGGTCGCGGATCAGCACCTGTGCCAGCGCCACGCGCTTGCGCTGGCCGCCGGAGAGCATGTGCGGATAGCGGTTGGCGAAGGCGCCGAGGCCGACGGAGGTCAGCCATTTTTGCGCACGTTGCAGTGCCTCGGCGCGGGGCGTGCCCGCGATCTCGAGCCCGATCGCGACATTGTCGAGCGCGGTCTTCCAGGGGAACAGCGCATCGGCCTGGAACAGGTAGCCGGCATCCCGGTTCAGCCCCGCGAGCGGCCGGTCGAATATCTTGATGCTGCCGGCGGCGGGCTTGAGCAATCCGGCCGCGACGTTGAGCAGCGTCGATTTCCCGCAGCCGGTCGGCCCGACGATGGCGACGAACTCGCCCTGCGCGACCGAAAGATGGGCCTTCTCCACCGCCGTATAGACCCGGTCGTCCCCCAGCCGGAACGCGACCTTGGCGTCTTCCAGCGCCACTGCCGTGGGCGTCGTCATGTGTTCCCTCCGAACTTGGCCCGATGCCTTAGCCGCTCGCGCGGCCAAGTTCAATCGAGCCGCCAAGCGTGCTACGCATGGGTCCTGCCGTGCTCTTACCCTCCCCTGGAGGGGGAGGGTAAGAGAGTGAGCCCCGCCCAATGTCTTCCAGGCCGATGATTGGCTATTCCCACGTCAGCAAGAACTTCGGCTCACTCAAGGCCGTCGACGATGTGTCGCTCGACATCGCCGAGGGCGAATTTCTGGCCATCGTCGGCGGCTCCGGCTCCGGTAAGACCACGCTGCTGCGGCTCGCCAACCGGCTGATCGAGGCCGATGCCGGCACGATCACGGTCGAGGGCGAGGATGTGCAGACCGTCGATCCTGTCTCGCTGCGGCGCCGGATCGGCTACGTCTTCCAGAGCGGCGGGCTGTTTCCGCATCTGAGCGTCGCCGACAATATCGGGATCACGCCAAGGCTGCTGGGCGCACCGGCAGCGGACATCACCGCGCGGGTCGACGAGCTGCTCGAGCTCGTGCAACTCGACCGTCGCGCGCATCGCGATCGCCTGCCCGAGGCGCTCTCCGGCGGCCAGCGCCAGCGCGTCGGGGTGGCGCGGGCGCTCGCGGCACGGCCCCGCATCGTGCTGATGGACGAGCCGTTCGGCGCGCTCGATCCCCTCACCCGCGATGCGCTCGGCGAGGATTTTCGCGAACTGCACCGCAAGCTCGGCCTGACCACGGTCATGATCACACACGACATGATGGAGGCGATCCTGCTCGCCGACCGCATCGCGGTGATGCGCAGCGGACGACTGCTGGCGCAGGGCACGCCCGCGGAACTCTCAAGCAGCAGCGACGCCTATGTTCTGGAGCTGCTGCGCACGCCGCGGCGCCAGGTCGAGCGGCTGAACGCGCTGCTGCCACAAAGCGGTGCGGCATGAGCCTGTTCGCCGATCCGCGCTGGGGCGAGGCGCTGTCGCATCTGCCCGACTATCTCGGCAACCATGTTCGGGTCAGCCTCGCCGCGCTCGCGCTTGGCCTCGCCGTCAGCCTGCCGCTGGCGATCCTGACGCGCAACCGCCCTGCGCCGCGCGCCGTCCTGCTCGCGCTCGCAAGCATCGTGCAGACAGTGCCCGGCTTGGCACTGCTCGCGCTGTTCTATCCACTGTTGCTGCTGGTCGCGTCCGTGACACTCGCCTGGTTCGGAATCTCCTTCTCCGCTTTCGGCTTCCTGCCGGCGATGCTGGCGCTCGCGCTCTATTCGATGCTGCCGGTGCTGCGCAACGGCATCACGGGCCTCAACGGCATCGATCCCGCGCTGATCGAAGCCGCCAAAGGCGTCGGCATGACCGCGCGGCAGTCGCTCATCATGGTCGAGCTGCCGCTGGCGCTGCCGGTGATGATGGCCGGCATCCGCACCGCGGCAGTGTGGGTGATCGGCACCGCGACCCTGTCAACGCCGATCGGGCAGACCAGCCTCGGCAATTACATTTTTGCCGGGCTTCAGACCCAGAACTGGGTGTTCGTGCTGTTCGGCTGCTTTGCCTCGGCCCTGCTCGCGCTCGCCGTCGATCAGCTGCTCGGCCTGATCGAGAGCGGCTTGCGCCACCGCAGCCGCCTGCCTGCCGCGCTCGGCGGCATCGGGATCGCGGCGCTCGTCCTCGCAACGCTGGTGCCGACGATGGGACGCTCGTCGCAGAGCTATGTCGTCGGCGCCAAGACGTTCGCCGAGCAATATGTGCTGTCGGCCCTGCTGAGGGACCGCCTTCAGGCCGCCGGCCTCTCCGCGACCGCGCGGTCGGGTCTCGGCTCCAGCGTGATCTTCGAGGCGCTCAAGGCCGGCGACATCGATCTCTATGTCGATTATTCCGGCACGCTGTGGGCCAACCAGCTGCACCGCACGGACATCAAGCCGCGCGCGGAGTTGTTGGCGGAACTCAAGACAGCGCTCGCGAAGGACAACATCACCCTGCTCGGCGAGCTCGGCTTCGAGAACGCCTATGCGCTGGTGATGCCGAAGAAGCGCGCCGAAGCGCTCGGCATCCGCACCATCGCCGATCTCGCCGCGCATGCACCGGCGCTGTCCATCGCCGGCGACTACGAGTTCTTCTCGCGCCCCGAATGGGCAGCGCTGCAAAAATCCTATGGCCTCTCGTTCCGCGCCCAGCGCCAGATGCAGCCGGATTTCATGTATGCGGCCGTCGCCAGCGGCGAGGTCGACGTGATCGCCGGCTACACCAGCGACGGGCTGATCGCGAAATACGATCTGGTCGTGCTGGACGATCCCAGGCACGCGATCCCGCCCTACGACGCGATCCTGCTGCTGGCGCCGAAGCGCGCCGGCGATGAGCGACTACAGGCCGCGCTCGAGCCGCTGCTCGGCAAGATCGACATCGCCACGATGCGCGAGGCCAATTTGCGCGCCAGCGGCAACGACGCGAATTCATCGCCGGATACGGTGGCGAAGTGGCTTTGGGAGAAGGTGGGCAAGCGGTAGGCCCGGATTTCGTAGGGTGGGCAAAGGCGCGTAAGCGCCGTGCCCACCGTCTCTCAACACGAGCAACGGGATGGTGGGCACGCTTCGCTTTGCCCACCCTACGATCTGGGTCTGCGTAGCGATCAACGCTACAGCCCCCGGATGATCCCGGCATTGATCAGCAGCCGGTTGAGCCGCCGCGCCTCGGCGCCGTCCTTGCAGCCGTAGAAGATGCCTTTGCAGCGGAGCATGATCTGCTTCTGCTCGGCAAAGGAGGGATCGAGCGGAATGCCGGCGGCTTCCTGGATCACCAGCGGGAGATAGGGGCCGTCGACCGTGTCCATCACGGCCTCGCTCTTCACCGGCTCGAAATTGATGGCGTCGATCGCGTAATAGGTCGCGTAGAGACGCGGATCGTAAGCGTCGAGCTTCTTGCCGAGGGCGCCCTCGTCGAGCCCGGGCTCGAGGAGGTTCGGTGCAAACTCAGGCTGATGATCGCCGTAGCGCACGATCAGGAAGGGCTCGCCGGGAAAATTCTTCTTCAGCCCCGCGACAAACGCTCTGTACTGCTCGGCGCTCATCGCCTGCCGGCGCAGATATTCGTCGATGGACGCCACATTATTGCCCGGCGCGCGCCAGTTCGGCAGTAGGTCGGGGCGGAAGCGCGTCTCCCAGGGGAAATGATTGGCGCCGAGATAGATGAAGGTGAACAGCGGCTTGTTCGGCGGCTGCTGGCCCATCAGCTGGAGCGCCTTGTCGTAGAAAAAGGAGTCCGGCTCGACGTCCTTGGCGCCGAGATCCTTCGAGTCGAGGAAGCGTTCGACGCCGGTCGTCACCTGAAAGCTGCGCGCGCCCATGAAGCCGCCATAGGCGGGATAGAGCGATAGCGTGTCATAGCCGCAGCGGCGCAGCGCCAGCGGCAGGCCGCGCTCGACGCGGTTTGAGGCGATGCGCGTCACGAAATAGGCGAAGCGGCCGAACGAGCGCGAGGAGAGGCCAGCGAGCACGTTGTATTCGGTGAACCAGCTCGGCCCGCCATTGCTCTCGGCCAGGAACGTGCGCTGCTTGCCGTCCCAGGACTTGAAATGATCGCCATAGCGCGGCGGCACCTTGATGCCCTGGGCGGCGCGAATGTCGAAGCTCGATTCATCATGGACCATGATGATGTTCGGCCGGCGGCCCGCGGGGTGGCAGGCATCCACCAGCGGCATGTTGAGCCGTTCGCTGGTCGAGGCGGCCGACTCCATGAAGCCGTATTGCGCGAAGTCGGAAACCGCGCTGACGCCGGAGCGGAAGAATTTCGAGAGATAGCCGTCGTCGTAATAGCCGCGCCAGGCCTCGTCCGGATGATAGAGCGAATAGCCGACCAGTGCGGCAAGACAGGCGAGCGTGGACGCGAACGCCGGCAGGCGGCGGATGCGAAACGGATCGAGCCACCACAGCGCATACATCAGCGGCAGCGTGACGAGGCCGGCCCCGATCACCGACCAGCGCAGGTTCGGGAATATCGTGAACAGGAACGCCACGGTGTCGCGGTCGATCATCATCAGGTCGATGAAGTTGACCGTCATCTGCACGACGTCGTGCTTGAGACGCGACAGCAGCACCAGCACGACGACCATGGTCAGCGACAGCGCGCCCGACAGCGCCGGCCGGCGCAGGAGCATGATCCAGAAGAAATTGAGGATGCCCCAGGCGAGCACGAACGAAAGCCGCGAACCGAAATCGGTCTCGGTCTCGTACATGAGCGCGAGGGCGGCAAGATGCGGCGCGGCAACCGCAAGCAGGCGCCAGATGCCGAGCGCGGCAACGCTCGCCAGCACGGCGGTCGTGGCAGAAGGACCTGGATTTGGCGCGGACGCCATCGACGGCACGCAACTTCTGGTCCGGCGCGATGAATACCCAGCCGTCGGACCGGCCTGCGGCGTTCGGCGCAGCCGGAAGCCTGCACCGTGTCATAAAACTGTAATTGAATGGTCACGGACAAGCAACGCGTGTCGCGGTCCGACCTTCGCTTAATGTTAGTAGGCGGCGAACAGCCGCACGGCCAACTCCATCCCTCACCCTGAGGAGCCTGCGAAGCAGGCGTCTCGAAGGGCGAGGCCCGGATTGACGGCCGGGCCGTTCATGGTTCTCGCGGCGATGCGGAACATCGTCCGCAGACGGCGCTACACGCCTCCTCACCATGAGGGTCAGTCAGTTCAGGAGCCGCGGCCCGACTTCGCGATCCCCGCGATGAAGAGGTCGATCACCCCTTCCGCCATCCGCTCGGTCTCGCCCTCCTCCACCCCCCAGCGCGGAAAGTGGCCGTCGAGGTTCATCCGGGCAAAGCCGTAGACCAGGGCGCGGCCGGCGATCTGGATGCGCTTGAGGTCGGCCGACCGCAGCAGGCCCTGCTCCGCCGCGTCTGCCAGCATCCGTTCGGTTAGAGCGATCAGTTCGGCATTGTCGCGTGTCAGCTCCGCGGAGCTGCCATGGGCGAAGTAGCGCCCCGTGGAGATGATCTCGAAATGCGCGGGGTTGCGCATCGCCCAGCGCAGGTAGGCAAGCCCGAAGGCGCGGAAGCGGCCGAGCGGGTCGGTGGCCGGCGCCTGGCCCAGCGCCACCTCGATCTCGGCACGAAAGCGCCGCTGCGCCTCCCCGGCCACCGCCGCCATCAGCGCGTCGCGGTTGGGGAAGTGCCGGAACGGCGCCCCCGGCGAAACCGCGGCCCGGCGTGCGGCCTCGCGCACCGAGACTTCGGCACCCTCCGCCGCCAGTTGCAACGCAGCATCGATCAGCACGCGGCGGAGGTCACCGTGATGATAGGGCCGGGCTTCCGGCGTTTGGCGGCGGGTGCGCGGCTTGGACGGCTGTCGGGCGGGCATGGCGCTTCCTAGCATCACCCGAACGTGAATGTAAGCACTGATTACACCGTTGACGATTTCGCCAGCCTGAAATGTAATCGATGCTTACATTAGGGAGGAGACCGCCATGTCACAACGCCAAAACTGGTTCGAGGGGTGGCGGCTGCTCGCCGTTCTCACCCTGAGCCTGATCGCGCTCAGCCTGTGGATCGCGTCGATGCGGCAGTTCGAGGTCGAGGGCGTGCGGATGGTGATCCGTTTCACGGCGCGAAGCTCGCTGCTGCTGTTCTGCCTTGCCTTCAGTGCAGCGGCGCTCGCCCGGCTGTGGCCGAACGCCTGGACCCGCTGGCAGCGCCGCAACCGTCGCTATCTGGGCTTAAGCTTTGCGGCCTCCCACGCCATCCACGCGGTTGCGATCGTTGCGTTCGCCAGAATGGACCCGGCCGGCTTTGCGGAGGCGACTTCGGCCGCGTCCTACATCTTCGGCGGCATCGGCTATGCATTCATCATCGCCATGAGCGCGACCTCGTTCGACCGCACCGCCGCGCTGCTCGGACCGCAGGCCTGGCGCGTGCTGCACCTCGTGGGCGGCTATTACCTCTGGTTCCAGTTCATGGTGTCGTTCGGCAAGCGCGTGCAGGCGATGCCGCTCTATGGCGCCTTCCTCATTCCGTTGTTCGCCGTGATGGCGCTGCGCCTGATCGCGATGGCCGCCCACCCCCGCCGACGGACGGCCGAAGCGAGCTGAACGTCGATCAGCCCTGCGGCAGGAACCCGAGGCGCTTGGCGATGATGCGATCGACCGTCCGTTTCGGCAACAATGCGCCGATCAGATGGCGCAGCGGGTCCGGCGTGATCTGGTAACGCACCTTGGGGCTTGCGGCGGTCAGCGCCTCGAACACGATTTCGGCGATCCGCTCGGCCGGCAGACCCTTCGCACCGAGGTCCATCATGAACGCCATGACCTTGTTCAGCGCCGGCAGATAGGGCGAGTTCTGATAGACGGAGAGATCGATCTCTTCGGCCTTGCTCCAGATCGGCGTCTTCACTGCGCCCGGGGCGACGATGATGACGTCGATCCCGAACAGCATCAGCTCGCGCCGCAGGCTCTCCGACAGGCCTTCGATGGCATGCTTGGAGGTGCAGTAAGGCGCCGACAGCGGATTGCCGTTCTTGCCGGCGACGGAGCTGATCATCACGATCCGCCCCTTCGGCCCCTTCAGCGATGGGTCCGCGCCGAGCAGCGGCCCGAAGGCTTGCGTCGCGATGACCGGGCCGATGACGTTGATGTCCATCTGGCGGCGGAAATCGTCGACCGACAATTCCAGGACCGGCCCCGCGACCGCAATGCCGGCATTGTTGACGAGCCCCGCCAGCGTGTCGCCAGCCAGCGCCTCGCGAACCTGGCGCGCAGCGGCGAGCACGGCGGCCTCGTCGGTAACGTCGAACAGGAGCGGCGTGAAGTTCGCGCCGAACTCACCCTTGAGCCGGTCGGCGTCGGCCTGCTTGCGGACGCTGCCGAAGACGCGGTAGCCGCGCCCGATCAGAAATTTCGCAATGGCCCAGCCGATGCCGGTGGACGCGCCGGTGATGACGACAGATCGCATAGACCCCTCCCCCTCAAGTTCCCGCGATCATGGAGAGAAGGATGTGTCAGCGCAATGCCACCCAACGCTCAAAGGGACGTCGCGGGTGTCGATTCTTAAGATGAAGCGGCGCGCGAGCTTCGCGACATAAGATTGAGTGCGCCCTGAAGATGCGGATGAAGAGCCGAATCCTTGACTCTGAAGACGCTGGGGTTTTGGCGATCGCGAGCTTCTGGAGAAGTCATGAAAACGACGCGAGACCAAGAATGTGGTTTAAGCGTCAGTTCTTCGTGCTCAGAGGGCACGTCAGCTCGCGAAGAATTTGAATGAAGCAGCAATGCTTCGCGCGAGATGAAAGGAGCGAGACCGCCGTTCGCGATCTCGCTCCGATGTAGTCGAGAAGGTTTAAAATTTGGTTTGGCGAGCGAAGCTTGTGTTTCGCTCGTCATTCCGGGGCGCGACGAAGTCGCGAACCCGGAATGACGGCGCAGCCGTCAGTTCTTGCTCTTGTCGACCAGCGCGCCCTTCTTGATCCAGGGCATCATGTCGCGCAGTTTCGCGCCGACTTCCTCGATCGGATGCGCGGCGAGCTTGGCGCGGGTCGCCTTGAACGAGGTCTGGTTGACCTTGTTCTCGAGCATCCAGTCGCGGGCGAACTTGCCGCCCTGGATGTCGGCGAGAACGCGCTTCATCTCGGCCTTGGTCTCCGCCGTGACGATGCGCGGACCGGTGACGTACTCGCCATACTCCGCGGTGTTGGAGATCGAGTAGTTCATGTTGGCGATGCCGCCTTCATAAATCAGGTCGACGATCAGCTTCACTTCGTGCAGGCACTCGAAATAGGCCATCTCCGGGGCGTAACCGGCTTCGACCAGGGTCTCGTAGCCGGCCTTGATCAGCTCGACCAGGCCGCCGCAGAGCACGACCTGCTCGCCGAACAGGTCGGTCTCGCACTCTTCCTTGAAGGTGGTCTCGATGATGCCGGCACGACCGCCGCCGACGGCGGAGGCGTAGGAGAGGCCGAGGTCATGGGCGTTGCCCGAGACATCCTTGGCGATCGCGATCAGGCAGGGCACGCCGCCGCCGCGCTGATATTCCGAACGCACCGTGTGGCCGGGGCCCTTCGGCGCGATCATGAGCACGTCGAGGTCGGCGCGCGGGTCGAGCAGGTTGAAGTGGACGTTGAGGCCGTGCGCGAACACGAGGGCGGCGCCCTTCTTCATGTTGTCATGCAGGTGCTCACGATAAATGTCGCCCTGGAGCTCGTCCGGGGTCAGCATCATGACGAGGTCGGCCCATTTGGCGGCGTCGGCGACTTCCATCACCTTGAAGCCGGCGGCTTCCGCCTTCTTGACCGAGCCCGAGTCCTTGCGCAGCGCAATGGCGACTTCCTTGACGCCGGAGTCCTTGAGGTTGAGCGCATGGGCGTGGCCCTGGCTGCCATAGCCGACGATGGCGACCTTCTTGCCCTTGATCAGGTTCAGGTCGGCGTCGCGATCGTAATAAACACGCATAGTCGTTTCCTCGTTCAGGGCCAGAATCGGCCGATAGTCAGTGTCCGAAGGGTGAAATTTGCGGATTTCGGGGGCTGTCTAGAGCATTTTCAGCCCCTAGGGAAACCCGTTTCTGCATGGAAATCCGCGACATCATGCATCCATGAAAACGGGGTAGAGGGAGGCGAGCAGCAGGAGCGCCATCACGATATTGAAAGCGCGGACCAACCGCTCCGAGGTCAGTACCGGTCGTAGTGCAGTGCCGAAAAGGGCCCAGACCACCGTCGAGACCGTGCCGACGAGCAGGCTGATCAGGGTCTGGATCGCGATGTTGATCGGGAACTGGGCAATCGCCGCATAAGCGGTGATGGTGCCGATCACGATGACCCAGCCCTTGGCGTTGATCCACTGGAACATCGCCGCGCCCCAGAAGGTCATCGGGCCACGGCCGTCCCCCTCGCCCGGCTTGGCCGGACCCGAGAAGGCGATCACCGCGGCGAGGTAAATCAAGTAGGCGGCGCCGGCATATTTCAGGATGGTCTGGAGGATCGGATAGGCCAGAAACACAGTGCCGAGCCCGAGGCCGACGGCGCCGACCATGAAGGCGAAGCCGATCGTGATGCCGGCGATATGCGGGATGGTGCGGCGGAAGCCGTAAGTCAGTCCCGACGACAGCAGCATGATGTTGTTCGGCCCCGGCGTGAAGAACATCACGAGGGCGAAGATGATGAAGGCATAGAGCAGCGATTGGGACATGCTCACCTCACGCGGTCTTCGGCAGCGGCTGCGGGCGTCTCGCCAGCACCATCACCGCGATGCCGCCAATGACCGTCAGCATCCCGGCCAGCCGCAACGGGCCGAACTTCTCGCCAAACACGATGCTGGAAGCAGCCGAGCCGACGAACGGCACCAGCAGCGCGAACGGCACCACTTGAGCGGCTGGATAATCACGCAGCAGCCGGCCCCACAGCCAATAGGCGATGCTGGTCGAGATGGCGCCGATCGCCAGCAGGCAGCCGAGGCCAGTCGGCGACATATGGATCAGGGACTGGAAGGTCGGCGCCGGCCCGTTGACGACCAGCGCCAGCGCGAACAGCGGAACGGCGGCGGTGAGGCAGAGCCAGGCGAACAGGTCGAACATCGGCACGCCACGGGCGCCGCGCAGCAGGAGATTGCCGACGGCAAAGCAAATCGGGGCGATCATCAGCACCGCGAAGGCACCAACGCTGAAATCGTAACCGACGGTACCGCAGATCAAGAGCAGGCCGACTGCGGCGACGACGATGCCAAGGGTCTGCACCGGCGTCGGCCGCTCGCCGAATGCGATCGCGGCAAAGCCGATGGTGAACAACGCCTGGCTCTGCACGACGACGCTGGTCAACCCCACCGGAACACCGTGGGCGATGCCATAGGCCTGGCTCAGGAACTGGCCGAGGAACAGCGTGAAGCTGATCGCGATCAGCAGCGACCAGGCGATCTTAGGCTTGGGAATGAACAGGCACGGCACCGCGGCAATGGTGAAGCGCATCGCCGTCATCAGCTCCGGCGAAAATTCGTCGAGCGCGATCCGGCTCGCCACGAAGGCAAGCCCCCAGATGACCGCCACCAGAATGGCGATGAGGATATCGGCCGGCTTCATTGTTGTTCTCGGTTCTGCTTGGTCGTGCAGCCCTGTTTGTTGTTCTGTTCTAGCCTTGCTCGCCGGCTTTCGGTTTCCGCAGCAGATAAGTGCCGTGCATGGGCGCGTGGTAGTCGACCGAGACCAGCGTGAAGCCGACATCGATCAGCATCCGTTCCATCACCCAGCCGAAGGTGGAATATTCGTCGCGCATGTGCGTGACGACGCTTTCGCGCGAAAAATCGTGGTTCTTGATATGGAAGTCGGCCCATTGCTCGACGTCGCGCTCGATGGCGTCGGGCATCGAGGCGTAGACGATGTCGCGCAGATAGAAGCTCGCGCCCGGCTTCAGTGCACGGTAGATCCGCGACATCGCCACCGCCTTCCAGAAATCCGGCAGATGGTGCAGCGTGAACTCGCTGACGATCAGATCGTAGGATTCCGGGCGGTAGGCGAAGCTGAGCAAGCCGGCCGACTGCGTGCGCACGGGGGCCTTGCGGTCGCGGGCGTAGATCTCGGCGAGCGCCAGCATCGCCGGCGAGATGTCGATGGCGTCGACCTCGGCACCCATCAGCGCCGCTTCGGTGGCGAGCACGCCGTTGCCGCAGCCGATATCCGCGATGCGCCAGCCGCGCTGCACCCCGAGCATCTTCAGCGCGGCGCGCGCCCGCAGATCGGCATCGTCATGGGCGTCGTAGATCGAAGCCACTGCGGGCTCGATCCCCATCCGGTTGCGCTCGTTATAGTACCAGTCGCGCGCCAGCATGGCTCACATCCCCTCAGGCCCGCGGCCAATCGCGGCAACGCCGGTGCGCGACACCTCGACAAGGCCGAGCGGGCGCATCAGGTCGATAAACTGGTTGATCTTGTCCGTATTGCCTGTGATCTCGAACACAAAGCTCTCGGTGGTGGCGTCGATCACGCGGGCACGGAACGCATCCGCCAACCGCAGCGCCTCGACGCGATGCTCGCCCTGCCCACGCACCTTCACCATCGCAAGCTCGCGCTCGATCGAGCGCTTGGTCAGGGTCATGTCGACGACACGATAGACCGGGATCATGCGGTCGAGCTGGTGCTTGATCTGCTCGATCACCATCGGCGTGCCCGTGGTGACGATGGTGATGCGCGACAGGTGCTTCTGGCTCTCGGTCTCCGAGACGGTGAGACTTTCGATGTTGTAGCCGCGCCCGGAGAACAGCCCGATGACGCGCGCGAGCACGCCCGGCTCGTTCTGCACGAGCACCGAGAGCGTATGCGTCTCGTTGGGATCGTGGCGGTCCTCGATGAAATAGGCGGATGCCGGCTGGTTCATGGTCGTCCCCTCTTGTCTCTCCGTCACGCCATCGCTGGCGCCTCTGCCCCGACCCAACTGCGGAACAGATCGAAATCGATATTGCCGCCGGACAGCACGAGACCGACGCGCTTGCCTGACAGCTTGGTCTTTTCCTGAAGCGCCGCGGCGAGCGCGGCGGCGCCGGCGCCTTCGGCGAGATTGTGCGTGTCGGTCCAGTAGGCGCGGATCGCGGCGGCGACCTCGTCGTCGGAAATCTGCACGATGCGCGCGGCACCCTTGCGGATCAGCGCGAACGCGTCTGCGTCGGGAATGCGCGTTGCCATGCCGTCGGCCAGCGTGTTGCTGGTCTTCGTCGTCACGACCTTGCCGGCCGCGAACGACAGCGCGTAGGACGGCGCTTCGGTCGACTGCACGCCGACGATCTCGGTCTTCAGGCCGAGCAGGTCACGCGCCATGATGCAGCCGGAGATGCCAGAGCCCTGCCCGATCGGCACATAGAGAACATCGAGATCCGGCGCCGTCCGGAACAGTTCGAGCGCATAGGTGGCGACGCCGAGCACGAGATCCGGATGAAACGACGGCACCATGTGCAGGCCGGTAAATTGGGCGCGCCGCTGCGCCTCTTCGGCGGCCGCCTGAAAGTCCTCGCCATGCTCGACCAGCTCGGCGCCAAACGCCTTCATCGCCCCGTTCTTCTCGACCGAGTTGCCGCGCGGCACGTAAATCACGGCCGGCACGCCGTGGCGGCTCGCGGCAAAGGCCAGGCTCTGGCCGTGATTGCCCCGCGTCGCCGAGATGATGCCCGGAATGTCCGGCCGCTCGCGCTTCAGCCGTTCGAGATAAACGAGACCGCCGCGCACCTTGAAGGCGCCGATCGGCGTGTGGTTCTCGTGCTTGACGATGACCTGCGTCCCGAGGCGCTCGGCGAGCAGCGGCCAGCCGCGTGCCGGCGTCGCCGGCACCGCCTGCCCCACGATCGCATGTGCGCGCTCGAGCTCCGTCAGGTCGAACATGACGTCACACCAGCGCCTTGCCGCCGGCGAACGCCTTTGCCGTGGCTTCGTCGTTGGCCTGCTCGGGCAACAGCATCTCGTTGTGCGCCTTGCCGGAGGGGATCATCGGGAAGCAGTTTTCGAGCGCCGCGACGCGGCAGTCGAACAGCACCGGACGCTTGACCGAGATCATCTCCTGGATGGCGCCATCGAGATCGGAGGGCTTGTGCACCTGGATGCCGACGCCGCCATAGGCTTCCGCGAGCTTGACGAAATCCGGCAACGCCTCCGAATAGGAATGCGACAGCCGGTTGCCGTGCAGCAGCTGCTGCCATTGCCGCACCATGCCCATGTACTGGTTGTTCAGGATGAAGATCTTGATCGGCAATTCGTACTGAACCGCCGTCGACATCTCCTGCATCGTCATCTGCACCGAGGCATCGCCCGCGATGTCGATGACGAGGCTGTCCGGATGGGCAACCTGCACGCCGACCGCGGCCGGCAGGCCGTAGCCCATGGTGCCGAGACCGCCCGACGTCATCCAGCGATGCGGCTCCTCGAAGCCGAAGAACTGCGCCGCCCACATCTGGTGCTGGCCGACTTCCGTCGTGATGTAAGTGTCCTTGCCGCGCGTCGCCTCGAACAGGCTCTGGATCGCGTGTTGCGGCAGGATCACGTCGTTGCTCTTCTTGTAATAGAGCGAGTTGCGGGCGCGCCACTGCGCGATCTGCTGCCACCAGGCCTTGATGTCGGGCTTCTTCGCTTCCGCCTTGAACACCTGGAGGATGTCGCCGAGGATGTTGCCGCAGTCGCCGATGATCGGCACGTCGACACGGATGTTCTTGTTGATCGAGGACGGATCGATGTCGATGTGGATCTTCTTCGAGCCCGGCGAGAACGCATCGACGCGGCCGGTGATGCGGTCGTCGAAGCGCGCGCCGACGCACAGCATGACGTCGCAATCATGCATGGTCATGTTGGCTTCATAGGTGCCGTGCATGCCGAGCATGCCGAGCCAGTTCTTGCCCGACGCCGGATAGGCACCCAGGCCCATCAGCGTGGAGGTGATCGGGAAGCCGGTGACCTCGACCAGCTCGCGCAACAGCTTGGTCGCCTCGGGGCCGGAATTGATGACGCCGCCACCGCTGTAGATCACGGGGCGCTTGGCGTTGGCGAGCAGCGACACGGCCTTGCGGATCTGCGTCGCGTCGCCCTTCACGCGCGGCGCGTAGGAGCGGTGCACGTCCGACTTGCGCGGCGGATGATAGGTGCCGGTCGCGAACTGCACGTCCTTCGGCACGTCGACGAGCACCGGGCCGGGACGGCCGGAGGTCGCGACGTAGAAGGCTTCGTGCAGCACCTTTGCGAGATCGTTGACGTCGCGCACCAGCCAGTTGTGCTTGGTGCAGGGCCGCGTGATGCCGACCGTGTCGCACTCCTGGAACGCGTCGTTGCCGATCAGATGCGTCGGCACCTGGCCGGAGATGCAGACCAGCGGAATCGAGTCCATCAGCGCGTCGGTCAGCGGCGTCACCATGTTGGTGGCGCCGGGTCCGGAGGTCACCAGCGCAACGCCCGGCTTGCCGGTCGAGCGCGCATAGCCCTCGGCGGCGTGGCCCGCGCCCTGCTCGTGGCGGACCAGGATGTGCTGGACCTCGCTCTGCTGGAAGATCTCGTCATAGATCGGAAGCACGGCGCCACCGGGATAGCCGAAAATGTCGGTCACGCCATGATCGATGAGCGCGCGAACGATCATCGCGGCGCCGGTCATCTGGTTCGGATCGTGGCTCTTGTCGCTCATTGTCTTGCTCCGGATGCGCTGTTGTCAGCGGCTTCGTTCGTGTCGGGTTCGGGAAATAAAAAAGGCCCCGAAGAGGGCCCATGCACACCGCCTGTCTTGTGGATGGCAGCTAGCCACCCCCGGCGGTGTGCCTGGGTACGACGGCGATAAGGAGTTTGGTAATAATGTTACGCATGGCAGGTGCCCGGCTTCCCAAAGGTTGCGCGAAACATAACGGTCAAAGCCCGGATGTCAAGGCAATGCGACCGTTCCCGCGCGATTTTGGCAATGTAGCGGTGTTCCCAGGGTTCGGCGAGAGGTAAATTCGGGAACCCGGGTACAAAAGCGCGTCAGCGGAGGTCCCGCTCCGCATTCACGATGGCGGCAAGCCACCCCCTCGCCTCCTCCGGCTTCACCCATTCGAACTCGGGCAGTTGATGCCGGAACCAGGTGAATTGCCGCTTGGCGTAGTGGCGGGTGTCGGCACGACCGATCGTGGCCGCCTCGTCCAGGCCGATCTCACCGCGCAGATGCCGGATCAGGGCCGGCACGCCATGGGCTTTCATCGCCGGCAGCAGCGGATCGAGATGTCTGGCGGCGAGCCACTCCACCTCCCTCAACGCGCCGGCACCGAGCATGGCATCGAAACGGGCATCGATGCGGGCATAGAGCTCGTCGCGCTCGGGGGCGAGAAACACCGCGCGAAAACTGTCCTTCGGCAGCAGCGGCGGCTGGCCTTCATGGTGCCAGTCGAGCAGCGAACGGCCCGTCGCTTCGACCACTTCGAGCGCGCGCGCGATCCGGGTACGGTCGCGCAGGTTCAATCGTTCGGCGGCGCGCGGATCACGGCGTGCAAGTTCCTCATGCAGCGCCTCGACGCCGTTCCGCTCCAGCCGCGCGCGCACGTCGTCGCGGACTTCCGCGGGGATCGGCGGCACCACCGAGAGGCCCGCCGTCAGCGCCTTGAAATAGAGCCCGGTGCCGCCGATGAAGATCGGCAGGCGGCCTGCGGCTTTCGCCTCTTCCAGCGCCTTCGTCGCGTCGACCACCCATGCGCCGGCCGAGAAATTCACGGCCGCATCGACGTGGCCGTAGAGACGGTGCGGCGCGCGTCCTTCCTCGCCATGTGTGGGGCGCGCGGTGATGATGCGGAGGTCACGATAGACCTGCATGGAATCGGCATTGATGACGATTCCGCCCGTACTCAGGGCAAGCTCGAGCGCCAGCGCCGACTTGCCGCTGGCGGTCGGGCCTGCGATCAGGATCGCGACGGTTTGGCGCATATGGGGCGGGTCACGTTGCACAACATCCGCATTGCACTTTTGCATCACGCCATGCAACAATTACAGATTGCTTTACTGTCTAATTGCACTCGATTTTCCTGCATTCATTTCGATACTGATTGGGAGATCATCATGAGCATCGGCCAACGTTCGAACGACTCGCGCCTCACCAGGACGGCGACATATGCGTTGACAGTGGCGGCGGCGTTATTGGCGCTCCAACCCGCCCGAGCACAAACGGTGCTTCCCTCCGACGTCAAACCGACCTGCACGGTTGCGCCGAATGACTTCAAGGGCTGGTTCAAAGCGGGCAATGTCACAAAAGACGGAGCCGTTGTTCCGGCGAACGGTCTTTCGTTCGCGCCCAATTCGCTTTGCTCCTTTTACAAATGGTCCGCGCAGATGTTCCTCTGGCTGACCTCGCCGGCCAGCCCCGGCGCACACGTCTTCGCTTCGTCCGACTTCTTCGGCGTCTCGCCACCCGACGCCAACAACAAGCGGAAGTTCCTACCTCAGGACGACAACAAACTTCTGAGCTTTGCGCCTGCCATTTCACTCGTCGACAAGAACGGACGGTCGGTCGTGACCGACAGCACCGGTAAGAAGCGTGAAGTCGTGAACGTGACGACCGCTTCCGGGAACCGAATGGTCTTCCGTGACAAGACTGACAATCCGGTCAATGTCGCAAGCATCGCGGTCGCGGCAAACGGCAAGCCGCTGCTGCTCGACAAGGCAAACAAGGTATTGGATGTCCAGACCACCGCAAATGGCGCGCCATTGCTGCGCGATTCAATGGGCAAGGTCATCGAGCTGGCCGACACCACAGTCGATGTCAAAGGTATTCAGCGGCTCGTCACCACGTCCGGCGAGGTCGTCGAGTTTGGCCAGGCAGGCGGCAATGCTGCTCTGATGACGCGCGGAAATGCCCTTGTCTACTATCTGTTGCAAGCCAATGACGTATTCGCCTATTTCAAGACAGGTGTAGTGAACAGCAAATTCCCCGCACCTCCTCCGGCCCAATTTCCGATCAATGCGGTCCAAGTGGATCAGATTGCGGACATCGCAAAGAACGCGCCGCCGCCAAACACAAGAACGGCTTTTCAAGATCGGGTTGCACTGGCGATGGAGCTGAAATCGTCCTGGGTCGAAGCCTCAACGCTGAGCAATCCGAAGGACTACCTGACCATCACCGCCGAGATCCCCAACTTCGTTGCCCAGGGCAACGACAAGCTCGTGCCGTCGGGTACTAAGACCGTCGAACTCGCGCTGGTCGGCTTTCATGTCGTCGGCAGCGTTGCCGGCCATCCCGAGATGATTTGGGCGACCTACGAGCACATCAATAATGCACCGACGCTGCAATACGACTACATGACGACAGCCGGCGCCACCGCGACAAAGCCTGCTGACGGAAGCGGCTCATGGCTTTTCTCGACGTCCGGCGCTTCAACGGCTCCGCTCAATCCCAGGATGACCGCTGCCGGGCCAAATATCGTGGCCGAGCCCAATCAAACCATCGGCCCTGTTGATATCACTCGGCAAAATCCCTGGGGAACGACTGCAAACGACACCTCCAACAATACTGATATCGTTTCGCTCAATGCCAATCTGCGTACGCAGCTTTTGGCCGGCGATGTACGGGCAAACTATATTCTCATTGGCGCGGAATGGACCGACGGAGCGGCGCCCGACGGCACCAACACCCACGGCACACCTTTGCTCGCGAATTCCACGATGGAAACCTTCAATCAAGACAGTGATTGCTTCGCCTGCCACGCCGGGGGAATGCTCGGCGGCCTCAGTCACATATGGACCAGAATGGAGCCTTTGTTCCACTGACGGCAACTTCGAGAAGACCACGTGGAGAGAGGGGAATTGCCCGGCTGCCAGCGCCGACTTGCCGCTGGCGGTCGGGCCTGCGATAAGCACGGCCTTGCCAACATGTCTTCTGCTGACTTGCCCCTCGCTCACGAAAACCTCAAATGTCCCTCGTCGCCACGCTGATCTGCAATCCCGACAATCCCGCGCTCGACAGCACCATCGTCGACGGCGCCCGCGCCGTGCTGCCCCAGGCGCAACCTGCGCACTGGCTGTTCGACGGGGTTGCGGTCGACATTCCCTTCGGCGCGCAGGATAACCTCCAAGGCGACCGTCACGCCATCGAACAGCGGTTGCGCGAGCTTCGCGGCGACCTTCCCATCGACATCGTGGTGCAGCCAGTCGGCTTCCGGCGCAAGAAGCTTTTTCTCGCCGACATGGATTCCACCATGATCGGCCAGGAATGCATCGACGAGCTCGCCGATCTGGTCGGGAAGAAGGCCCACGTGGCCGCCATCACCGAACGCGCGATGCGCGGCGAGATCGAGTTCGAGCCGGCGCTGCGCGAGCGCGTCGCGCTGCTGAAGGACCTTCCCGCCAGCGTGGTCGACGAGGTGCTGGCCAAGCGCATCACGCTGACGCCGGGCGGCCGCGAACTGGTCGCGACCATGCGCGCCCATGGCGCCTATACCTGTCTCGTCTCCGGCGGCTTCACGCTGTTCACGCGCGCGGTCGCGGCCAAGATCGGCTTCCAGGAGAACCGCGCCAACGAGCTCGTCGTCCGCGACGGCAAGTTCACCGGCGAGGTCAAGGAGCCGATTTTGGGCCGCGCGGCAAAGCTTGCGACGCTGGTGGATCTGATGGAGTCGTTCGATCTCGACGACATCGATTCCGTCGTGGTCGGCGACGGCGCCAACGATCTCGCGATGATCCAGGCGGCGGGGCTGGGCGTGGCGTATCACGCCAAGCCAGCGGTCGCCGCTGCGGCTGCCGCGCGGATCGACCATGGCGATCTCACCGCGCTGCTCTACGCGCAGGGGTATCGGCGGGACGAGTTCGTGGAGGCTTAGCCTCTCCCGTCGTCAGCACTTGCGGCACGCCCAGCGGCCGTAGGGTGGGCAAAGGCGCACTTGCGCCGTGCCCACCACTCTTGTCGCGATGGTGGAAAGATGGTGGGCACGCTTCGCTTTGCCCACCCTACTGGATTGAACCGCGACTACTGCACGCTCAGCGCCACAAACCTCAGCTCGCCGTCGGCGTTGGAGACGAGCAGCAGCACGGACTTCTTGCCGTCCTTCTTGAGCTGGTCGACCCGCTTCTGGATGTCGGCGCCGCTGGAGACGGCCTCCTGCGCAACCTCGACGATGACGTCACCGGCGGAGAGGCGCTTCTCGGCAGCGTCCGAATTGGCGTCGACATTGGTGACGACCACGCCCTTGACGCTGTCCTTGATCTTGTAGCGCGTGCGCAAATCCTTGCTGAGCGCGGCAAGATCGAGACCGAGCGCCTTCTGCGTCACCGGCTTCTCGGGCGCCGGCTCGTCGGTCTTGACCGCGGCCTGCACCTTGTCGGGATCCTGGAGACGGCCGAGCGTGACCTTCTTGGTCTCCTCCTGGCCCTTGCGGATGATGACGACATCGACTTCCTTGCCGACCGCCGTGTCGGCGACGACGCGGGAGAGATCCTTGGGATCCTTGACGTCCTTGCCGTCGAACTTGACGACGACGTCGCCGGGCTCGATGCCGGCGGGCTTGGCCGGGCCCTTGTCATCGACGCCGGCGACCAGCGCGCCGCGCGCGGGCTTGATGTTGAGGCTCTCGGCGATCTCGTCGGTGACGCTCTGGATGCGCACGCCGAGCCAGCCGCGGCGCAGTTCGCCGAACTGGCGGAGCTGGTCGACCACGGCGACAACCGTCTTCGAGGGCACGGCAAAGCCGATGCCGATCGAGCCGCCGGAGGGCGAGATGATCAGCGTGTTGACGCCGATGACGTCGCCATCGAGGTTGAACAGCGGACCACCGGAATTGCCACGGTTGATGGAGGCGTCGGTCTGGATATAGCTGTCATACGGCCCCGAGGAGATGTCGCGGTTCTTGGCCGAGACGATACCGGCCGTCACCGTGCCGCCGAGACTGAAAGGATTGCCGATCGCGATCACCCAGTCGCCGAGGCGCAGCTTGTCGGAGTCGCCGAACTTTACCGCAACCAGCGGCTTCGGCGGCTTGATCTTCAGCACGGCGAGGTCGGTCTTCTTGTCGACGCCAACCAGGTCGGCCTTGATCTTGGTGCCGTCGTTGAGGATGACGTTGATCTCGTCGGCGTCCGCGATGACGTGGTTGTTGGTGACGACGACGCCAGCGGTGTCGATGATGAAGCCGGAGCCGAGCGAGTTGGTCTTGCGGGGCGGGTTGTCACCGCGCTCGCCGCCCTTGCTGCCGCCGCCGGGGCCGCGGCGGTTCTTGAAGAAGTCGTCGAAGAACTCCTCGAAGGGCGAGCCGGGCGGCAGTTGCGGCATGGTGTTGCTGCCGCCGCCGCCGCCCTTGGCTTCGACGGTCTGCGAGGTCGAGATGTTGACGACCGCGTCGATCACCTTCTCGGCGACGTCGGCGATCCCGTCCGGGCCACGCGCAAGGGCCGGCGTGCCGAACGCGCTGAATGCACTGACGGCGAGCGCGGCCAGCCCTAAGCGCAAGCGGGTCGGGGCAATGGTGGCAGCGGTCATTGGTATCTCCAGAGAAAAGGATAAGGCGCCAAGGATTCGCCTCCAAGACTGCGCTCGAACGGGGGGACGGCGCAAGCGCGGAGCTTAACGGGCCTCAAGACCCGGATAATACGGCGAAAACCAGTCTCTCGCCTTCACTTTGGCGTTGGCGTGACGCCTAAATCGGACGGCGCATAACCCAGATCAAGACCAGGCCGGCCACGGCCGAACCGATCCCAACCGCCCGCAGGATATTGTCCGGCGTGGCGATGGCGCTTTTCATGGCCTTGCGCATCCAGTTCGGACTTGCCGCGAACATCAAGCCTTCCAGCACGAACAGGATGCCTAAGCCGATGAGGAAGTCGGCGAACGCAATGGACCTCATCGGAATGGAACCTCCCGTGGTGCTGTTCTTGTCTGGACGAAGGGCGGCAGAACTGCCGCCCTCTGTCTAGCTCACGGCTTCGCCGGCGTCTCGGTCGCCGCCTTGCCGGACGGGTTACCAAAGAACCGGAAGAAATCCGAGTCCGGCCGCAGCAGGAAGCGGGTGTCGTTCGCGCGCAGCCCGTTCTCGTAGGCCGTCATCGACCGGTAGAAGGCGAAGAAGTCGGCGTCCTTGCCGTAGGCTTCCGCGAACAGGCGGTTGCGCTCGGCGTCGCCGACGCCGCGGATCTGCTCGGCCTGCGATTTGGCTTCCGCCTCGATCACGGTCGCCTCGCGGTCGGCCTTGGAGCGGATCTCCTGTGCCTTCTGGCCGCCCTGCGCACGGAACTCGGCGGCTTCGCGCTCGCGCTCGGTCTTCATGCGCTGGTAGACCGCCTGGCTGTTCTGCTCCGGCAGGTCGGCGCGGCGGATCCGGACATCGACGACCTGGATACCGTAGCCGTCGGCCTCGCGATCGAGCTGGTCGCGGATGCGCTGCATCAGCTTCTCGCGGTCGTCGCGCACCACGTTGATGAAGGTGACCTCGCCGAGCACGCGGCGCAGCGCCGCGTTCAGGAGCGTGGTGAGCTGGATGTTGGCAGCCTGGATCGAGCCGACGCTCTGGTAGAAGCGCAGCGCGTCCTTGATGCGGTAACGCGCGAAGGCGTCGACCACGAGCCGCTTCTGGTCGGACGCGATCGCTTCCTGCGACGGGTTCTCCAGATCGAGGATCCGCTTGTCGATGTTGATCACCGAATTCCACGGCGCCTTGAAGTGCAGGCCGGGCGCGGTGACGACGTCGACGGGACGGCCGAACTGCAGCACGATGGTCTGCTCGGTCTGTTGCACCGTGAACAGCGACATGTAGCCGACGATCACGACGAGCAGGAGGGCGAGCAGCGTGACGATACCTGTGACCGGAGACCTCATCGGTTGCCTCCGCTCGACTGCTGACCGGTGGTAGGCGGCCGCTTGGTCGTCAACTCACTGAGCGGCAGATAGGGCACAACGCCCTGGCCCGAGGGGCCGCCGTCATAGACGAGCTTGTCGGCGCCGCCGAGCACGCGCTCCATCGTCTCCAGATAGATCCGTTCACGCGTCACGTCGGGCGCCTTCTTGTATTCCTCGTAAACCTTCAGGAAGCGCGAGCTCTGGCCCTTGGCCTCGGCGACCGTCTGCTCCCTGTAGCCTTCGGCGGCCTGCGTGATCTGCGCCGCACGTCCGCGTGCCTGCGGCACGACCTGGTTGGCGTAGGTCTGCGCCTCGTTCTGCAACTGCTCGAGATTGGCGCGCGCCGCCTGGACGTCGCGGAACGCGTCGATCACCTGCGCCGGCGGGTCGACCTTCTGCATCTGCACCTGGCTGATGAGAATACCGGCGCCGTAGCTGTCCAGGGTCCTCTGGATCAGCTCCTGCACGCCCTGTTCGGTGACGTTGCGCGCTCCGGTCAGGATCGGCTGGATCTGCGAACGGCCGATCACCTCGCGCATCGCGCTCTCGGAGACCGCCTTCACGGTGCCTTCGGGATTCTGGATGTTGAAGAGGAAGTCGCCGACGCCGTCCGGCTTGATGCGCCAGAGCACGGTGAAGTCGACGTCGACGATGTTCTCGTCGCCGGTCAGCATCAGGCTCTCTTCCGGCACGTCACGAATGGAGCGGCCGCGTCGTGCCGGATCGTCGATCAGCGTCATGCCTATGGAGATCGTGTTGACGCGCAACGCCTTCGGCAGCAGCACGGTTTCGATCGGATAGGGCAGATGATAGTTCAGACCCGGCTGCACGGTGCGGACATGCTTGCCGAAGCGCAGCACGACGCCGAGCTCTTCGGATTGCACCCGGAAGAAGCCCGACAGCAGCCAGAACGCGATGATGAGCAGGACGATCAGCGTGATGCCGATGCCGGAGAAATAGCCGCCCGGCATGATCTGCTGGAGGCGGTCCTGGCCGCGCCGCAGAAGGTCTTCCAGATCCGGCGGCCTTGGCCCGACCGGTTGCGGGCCGTTGCCCCATGGTCCCTTCGGACCCGAGCCCCATGGGCCACCGCCCTGATTCTTCCACGGCATTCGACGCTCTCCTCGGCAGGGTGAAAATCGCCCCCGCCCGCTTTGTCCGGTCCGGCTTTATAGGGGACAGGCAAGTCCCTTACAACGCGGCCCGGGCTGTCCTTCGAGCTATGCTCGGGCACGAAAAAGTCAATGTAAACATTGACGAATGCGGTTAATTGCCCGCCCGCCGACGATATGTCACATAGGAGTAGTCGGCGCTGTCGTCGGGTCCGGCAGGATGCCGGATGCGCTCAACCTCATCCCACTCTGCCTTGTCGATGTCGAAATGCGTGTCGCCTTCGGGGCGCGCATGCACTTCGGTGATTTCGAGGCGATCGGCGCGATCGAGCCATTGCCGATAGATCTCGGCGCCACCGATCACCGCGATCTCGGCGACCGTACGCCGCAGGGCATCGCCACGCGCAACCGCGCCCGCATCGGCAGCCGATGTCGTCACGATGGCGCCATTGGCGCGATAATCCGCATCGCGCGTGATGACGATGTTGGTACGGCCAGGAAGCGGCCGGCGCAGGGTTTCGAAGGTCTTGCGGCCCATGATCACGGGCTTGCCGATCGTGAGCGCCTTGAAGCGCGCCATGTCGGATTTCAATCGCCACGGGAACCCGTTGCCGGCGCCGATGACGCCGTTCTCCGCGATCGCGACGACGAAGATGATCTCCATCAGGACGCGCTCCCCGCAAGTCGTGTCAGTGCCAGGCCCGTGACGCGGCACAGCGTCCAGTCGTCCATCATGACGGCGCCGAGCGATTGGTAGAACGCGATCGACGGCGCGTTCCAGTCGAGCACCGCCCATTGCAGCCGCGACCAGCCGTTGTCGACGCACTCCCTGGCGAGATAGACCAGCAGCGCCTTGCCGAGGCCCTTACCCCGATGCGACGGCCGCACATAGAGATCTTCGAGATAGATGCCGTGACGGCCGCTGAAAGTGGAGAAATTGACGAACCAGACCGCAAAGCCGACGGGCTCGCCGTTCCACTCGGCAATCGCGCAATAGAGCTGCGGACGCTCGCCGAACAGCGCTTCCGCAATCATCGCCTCGGTCGCCTCGACCTCGTGCGAAAGCTTTTCGTATTCGGCAAGCTCGCGGATGAGAGCAAGAACGAGCCCGGCTTCACCGGCGCGCACGCGGCGGATGGTCAACGACATTTGCGTTAGACCGCGACTTCCGCCTTGATGTGCGGATGCGGGTCGTAGCCGACGAGCTCGAAATCCTCGTAGCGGAATGAGAAGATGTCCTTCACGTCGGGATTGATCCGCATCACCGGCAGCGTCCGCGGCGCACGCGTGAGCTGGAGCCGCGCCTGCTCCAGGTGATTGGAATAGAGATGGGTGTCGCCGAGCGAATGCACGAAGTCGCCGAGCTTCAATCCCGTGACCTGCGCGACCATCATCGTCAGCAGCGCATAGGACGCGATGTTGAAGGGCACGCCGAGGAAGACGTCGGCCGAGCGCTGATAGAGCTGGCAGGATAATTTGCCGTTGGCGACATAGAACTGGAACAGCAGGTGGCAGGGCGGCAGCGCCATCTTTTCGACGTCGGCGGGATTCCAGGCGGTGACGATCAGCCGGCGCGAATCCGGGGTGCGCTTGATCATGTCGATGACATTGGCGATCTGGTCGATGCTGCGCCCGTCGGCCGTGGGCCAGGAACGCCATTGATGGCCATAGACCGGTCCGAGATCGCCATTGGCATCGGCCCATTCGTCCCAGATGGTGACGCCGTTGTCGCGCAGATATTTGATGTTGGTGTCGCCCTTCAGGAACCACAACAGCTCATGCACGATCGCCTTCAGCGGCAGCCGCTTGGTGGTCAGCATCGGGAAGCCGGCAGACAGGTTGAAGCGCATCTGATGGCCGAACACCGACAGCGTGCCGGTGCCGGTCCGGTCGGTCTTCTCGGCGCCGTCTGAAAGAATCCGCTCGAGCAGGTCCTGATACTGGTGCATGTGCCATTGAGCCTTTGGGGAGGCGGCGAACTTAACGGCGCGCCCCGCGCTACGACAGCAGCGATTCGCTGTTTTAGCCCATTATACCCCGAAAAGTGACTGTTCCCGGTGCAAACAACAAGGGGCGGAACTTGCGTCCCGCCCCTCGCCTATCGGCTTGAAAGTGCTCGTTAAGTTGCCGGCTTGAGCACCGGGGTCCACTTCGCGATCTCGTTCTTGACGAGGGTCGCCAGCGCCTCCGGCGTCCGGTCCTTGGGACCCGGAATGACGCTGCCGAGCTCGAGCAGGCGCTTCTTCACGGTCTCGTCGTCGAGCGCCTTGATGGCGGCGGCATTCAGGCTCGCAATGATCGCGGGCGAAGTTCCCTTCGGCGCGAACATCGCGTTCCAGGCCTGGGCCTGGAATGCAGGCAGGCCGGCCTCCGCCGTGGTCGGCACGTTCGGCAGCGACGGATTGCGCTCGGCCGTCGCGATCGCATAGGCCTTGATGGTGCCGGCATTGATCTGCGGCACCGCATTGACGATCTGGTCGCACATGTAATCGACCTGTCCGGCCACCAGCGCATTCATCGCGGGGCCCGTGCCGTTGAAGGGCACGCCGACCGGCTTGATGTCGAGGATCGAGTGCAGGAGCTCGCAGGAGACGTGCGAGACCGAGCCGACGCCGGCATGCGCGGCATTGACCTTCTCGGCGTTCGCTTTCACGTAGGCGACGAACTCCTTGAGGTCTTTCGGCGGAAAGTCCTTGCGCGCCAGGATCAGGATCGGCGTGCCCGCGAGCAGCGCGACCGGCTCAAAATCCTTTTCGGGGTGGTAGGCGAGTTTCGGATAGAGCGGCACGGAGGCGGCATGCGTGCCCATATGCCCGGTAATGAGCGTATAGCCGTCATTGGCCGCGCGCGCAGCGCGCGTGGTCGCGGTGGTGCCGCCGGCGCCGACCACGTTCTCGATGATGATGCTCTGTCCGAGCGTCTGCGCCATGTGCCCGGTGACGATGCGCGAAATCACGTCGGTCGGTCCACCGGCCGCGAACGGCACGATCATGGTGATGCTGCGCGTCGGATAGGTCTGCGCCTCCGCCGGTGCGACAAAGCCGCACAACGATGCGAACGCCGCAGCACATGCGCCCGCAAGCGCGCGAATGGAAGTCATCTCGATCCCCTCGGACGTAAAACAAAAATGCCGGCCACAGGGCCGGCATTTTCATTTCACGAAGCGGTCACACAAGTCGATTCGACTTCCGAATGCGGCGTGCGGACGCAGGGCGCCGCGACGACGCAGGCGCGGTCAGTTCTCGGATTCGGTGAACACCTCGTCGCGCTTGGCGCGCAGCACGGGCAGGACCGTGAGGATCAGCAGAAACGCCGCGATCGCCAGCAGCACCGCCGACAACGGACGCGTCAGGAACACGCTCCAGTCGCCGCGCGAAATCAGAAGCGCACGACGCAGGTTCTCTTCCATCAGCGGTCCGAGGACCATGCCGAGCAGCAGCGGCGCCGGCTCGAAATCGTGCTTGATCAGCCAGTAGCCGACCAGACCGAAGACGCCCGCGAGAATGACGTCGACCGGTGCGTTGTTCACCGAGTAAATGCCGATCGCGCAGAAGATCACGATCGAGGGGAACATCAGCCGGTAAGGCACGCGCAGCAGCCGCACCCAGATTCCGACGAGCGGCAGGTTGATGATGATCAGCATCAGATTGCCGATCCACATCGAGGCGATCATGCCCCAGACCAGATCCGGCTGCTTCTGCATGACCTGCGGGCCCGGCACGATGCCGTGGATGGTCATCGCGCCGACCATCAGCGCCATCACCGCGTTCGGCGGGATGCCGAGCGTCAGCAGCGGAATGAACGATGTCTGCGCCGCAGCGTTGTTGGCGCTTTCCGGCCCCGCCACGCCCTCGATCGCGCCGCGGCCGAACCGCGACGGGTTCTTGGCGAGCTTCTTCTCGAGCGTATAGGCCGCAAACGACGCGATGACCGCGCCGCCGCCGGGCAGGATGCCGAGGATCGAGCCGAGCACCGTGCCGCGCAGGATCGCAGGCGCCGAATCGACCAGGTCTTTCCTGGTCGGCATCAGGCCGGTGATCTTCTGCTGCACCAGATCGCGGTTCATCTCGGCGCCGGCGTCGAGGTTACGGATGATCTCGGCGAAGCCGAACACACCCATCGCTACCGTCGCGAAGCCGAGGCCGTCGGCGAGCTCCGGAATGTTGAAGGCCATGCGCGAGGCGCCGGTCTCGATGTCCGAGCCGACGATCGAGAGCAGCAGGCCGAACACGATCATCGCGATCGCCTTCAGCACCGAGCCTTTGGCCAGCACCACCGCGAAGATCAGGCCGAGCACCATCAGCGAGAAATACTCGGCCGGACCGAACGCCAGCGCGAGCTTCGTGAGCGGCGCGCCGAGGACGGCGATCAAAACGGTCGCAACGCAGCCGGCGAAGAACGAGCCGATCGCGGCGATCGCCAGCGCCGGGCCGGCGCGGCCCTGCTTGGCCATCTGGTGGCCGTCGATGGCGGTGACGACCGATGTCGCCTCACCGGGTATGTTGACCAGGATCGACGTGGTCGAGCCGCCGTACTGGGCGCCATAATAGATGCCGGCGAGCATGATCAGCGCGCCGACCGGCGGCAGGCCGAAAGTGATCGGCAGCAGCATCGCGACCGTTGCGATGGTGCCGATGCCCGGCAACACGCCGACCAGCGTGCCCACGAGGGCACCGATCAGGCACATCAGCAGGTTGATCGGAGAGAACGCGACGGCAAAACCGTGAGCGAGGTTGGCAAAGAGCTCCATTACACCCTCACTGAACCAGGAAACGCGGGAACATCGGCATCGGCAACCCGAGCACGTACGGGAACAGGATTGCGCAGCCGAGCGTCAGGCAGGCGCCGACGATGGCGGCCTCCAGCCAGCGCGTCTCATGCGAGCCCAGCGCTGCAATCATGAAGCTCACGAAGGCCGTCACCACGAGGCCGAGCGGCCGGATCGCCAGCGCGAAAAACAGGATCGCGACCATCACGAACAGAGGCCCGCGCCAGGAATAATGGGCCATCGCCGGCCCATCGGTCAAAAGACCGGTCAAGGCGATGGCGGCCGACAAGGCCACCAGCAATCCACCGAACATCCGCGGTGCCGTGCCGGCGCCGAAGGAGAAGCCGCGCATGCCCTGCAGATCGCTCGACGCCCACAGCGCGAACAGGGCGAGCGCCATCAGGATGACGCCGCCGACATAGTCCTGCGCCGACCGGATCGTCATGAACAGCGTGAGGATCGCCACCGCAAACAGCGGATAGGAATAGATCAGCGCCAGCAGCACATCAGATGACGCCTTCTTGGCGCCGCCACCGAACGATCCGAATATGGCACTGGGCGCGCCGGCGAGCAGCGCCGTCGCATGGCCGGTTACGACCTGCAGTGGGCCGCGCCCGGCACCCCAGCCGAAGATCGTCCCGATCGACCAGATGAATTCGAAAATCTGCGGCGCGATCGCCAGCAGGCAGAAGCCGATCGCCACCGAGGTGTTTCGGGTGGCAGTCGCCGAGTGGCCCATCGTGTCGGCCATGCTTGTCTCCTCCGCGACTCCTAAGTCACGAGCACTGTTGTTCTAATCGGCTGGAAAAGGATCCCCCGCCCGGATCACTGCCTAGCGATTTTCATTACACAATGCCAGCAAAACCAATCAGGCCTCCGGCGAGCAGAAGCCAGAGTGGATTGATGCGCGAGACGGATGCGAGCACTGCAACCGCCGCGGTCAGAAGCAGCGCAGCAAAGGTGCGATCGGTCGACTGGGCCAGGATCAGGGCGCTGGCTGCCATCAATCCAATCGATAGCGGAACCAGTGCAGTCTGAATCAAGGCGGGCCAGCGCGATTGGCTGGGCCGGCTCAGCAGACGGCTGACATAATAGGCAAGCAGCGCCGTCGGCAGGCACATCGCCAGCGTTGCCGCCAGCGCGCCGGGGATGCCGGCGACGGCATAGCCGATTAACGTGACGATAAGTACGTTCGGACCCGGCGAGAGCTGTGCGATCGCATAGGCGTCGGCGAACTGCTTCTCGGTCATCCAGTGATGCACGTCGACCGCGATGCGGTGCATCTCCGGTACCGCCGCCGCAGCGCCGCCGACTGCGAACAGCGACATTAGACCAAAGGTGGAGATCAGCGCCCAGATCGGGTTTTCGCTGTTCATGCTGCTACCTTCCGCCGCACCCAATATGTGACGCCGATACTGACGGGGATCGCGACCAGCAGCACCGCCTGGAGCGGCAGGCGAAGCACGCCGATCGCAACGAACACGCCGAGCATGAGAATGAGCACGACGACGTCCATCCGCTTGAGCAATGGCATCATCATGCGGAAGACCACCGCGATCAGCAGCCCGACCGCCGCGCAGGAGATGCCCGCGAGGATCCGGCGCAGCACCTCTACGTCGCCGAACCGGGCGTAGATGATCGCAAGCACAGTCATGATCACCGTCGGCGGCAGCAACAGCCCGGTAAAGGCGGCAACGCCGCCGGCGATGCCGCGCAGCCGCGACCCGAACACCATCGACAGGTTGACGATGTTGGGCCCAGGCAGGAAATGGCAGAGCGCAAAGGTCTCGTTGAACTCGTCCGCTGTCATCCAGCGGTGCTGATCGACGATGGCGTGGCGGGCAAACACCAGGACCCCGCCGAAGCCGGCCAACGACATCCGGGCGAAGGCCAGGAACAGCGCGACGAGGCCGGGCGGAGGAGCGTGGGCGGCTGGATGGTCCGGCTCTTGATCCGGCTCTCGGGCGGCCGGTGCTGAATCCGTGGACATGTCAGGAGCTTAGAACGCTGGCCGTCCCAGGGCCAAGATCATACGGAGGGCCGTCCGGCACCTATCCAAAGGGAACCTCGCCATGGCCGCTCGAAACACCTGTCATTTGAAACCTTTGCCCCCTATATTGGGCGTGCCGGTTCGCCGGCTATGGAAATAAACGGTCGTCGCAATAAACCATTCGGACCCGGGGGCGGTACCCGGCGCCTCCACCAAAGCCCACCAGCGGGCTCACCCAGAGCGGGCTTTGGCGGGGGCGAAATAGGATCGACGAGGGCGTAAAGGGCGTTCTTTTTCTCGGTATTGTTCCGCCGTTATCGGGCTATGCAATAGTTGCCAACGACAACTTTGCTCCGGTTGCTCAGGCTGCGTAACGCAGTTTGAAAGACCATTCTGAAGTCCTAACGGGTTAAGCTCCGTTAGGCGGGGTTCGGAGGCACCTGGCAACAGAAGCCTCCACTTACCTCTTATTTCCTTCCCGGCGGGGACTCCTGCTGACCCGTCAGGCGCGGTACTATTGCGGCTTGGCGAGTCGGGCCGGCAGGGCCCAACTCCTGGAATGCAACAGGACCACCATGGCGACCGATCATATCCGATACGATGTGCTGGCCCGCGACGCGCTGCGCGGCGTGCTGCGGAAGGTGCTGACCGATGCCGCGTCCCATGGACTGCCGGGCGAGCACCATTTCTTCATCACCTTCATGTCGAAGGCCGAGGGCGTGAAGCTGTCGTCGCGGCTCCTGGCGCAATATCCGGAAGAGATGACGATCATCCTCCAGCACCAGTTCTGGGATCTGACCGTGCTCGAGGACCGTTTCGAGGTCGGCCTGTCCTTCGGCGGCATTCCGGAGCGGCTGATCGTGCCGTTCAGCGCGATCAAGAGCTTCCTCGATCCGTCCGTGAAGTTCGGCCTCCAGTTCGACACCTCCGATGTCGCCGAGGTCTCGCCCGAGACATTGCCGGCCGCTCCCGCGCCGTCGGCCGTCGCTGTGCCCGCGCCTGCCAGTGAACCGGCGGAAAGCGCCGAGGAGCCGACCGCCCCGAACCAGGGCGGCGCCGAGGTGGTGCGGCTCGATCGTTTCCGCAAGAAATGATCTAGGTTGGACCCGAAACGGTCGCGCCCGGCCAAACTGCCGATATAGAAGAGCACATGAAGAGGCTGCGCGGAATTCCGCGCCGCAGAATGGATGTGCTCATGGCCAAGACCGCTCGCTCGAAGACTGCTCGCTCGAAGACTGCCCGCCCCGCCAGCCGCACCGAGACCGACAGTTTCGGTCCCATCGAGGTCCCCGCCGATCGCTATTGGGGGGCGCAGACCGAACGCTCGCGCCAGAATTTCCGCATCGGCATCGACCGCATGCCGATCGAACTCGTGCATGCGCTCGGCATCGTCAAGCTCGCCGCCGCACAATCCAACCTCGCGCTCGGCCTGCTCGACCAGCGCCGGGCCAACGCCATCATCCGCGCCGCGCGCGAGGTGATCGAGGGCAAGCTGGACGATCATTTCCCGCTTGTCGTGTGGCAGACCGGCTCGGGCACGCAGAGCAACATGAACCTCAACGAGGTCATCGCCAACCGCGCCAATGAGCTGCTCGGCGGCGAGCTCGGCGCCAAGAAGCCGGTGCATCCCAACGATCACGTCAACATGAGCCAGTCGTCGAACGACTCGTTCCCGACCGCGATGCACATCGCGGCCGCAAGCCGCATCAATGCCGATCTCGTCCCTGCCCTTGGCGAGCTGCTGCGCGCGCTCCGCAAGAAGGAGAAGGAGTTCGCAAAAATCGTCAAGATCGGGCGGACACACACCCAGGACGCGACGCCACTGACGCTCGGCCAGGAATTTTCCGGCTACGCCGCGCAAGTCGAAAGCGGCATCGCCCGCCTCAAGGTGGCGGTGAAGGACCTCTATCCGCTGGCCCAGGGCGGCACCGCCGTCGGCACCGGCCTCAACTCCAAGCCGCGCTTCGCAAGACTGTTCGCAAAGCACGTTACCGGGATTACGAAGCTGCCCTTCACCAGCGCCGCCAACAAATTCGAGGCGCTGGCCTCGAACGACGCCTATGTGCTGGCGCACGGCGCCATCAATTCCGTCGCGACAGGCCTGTTCAAGATCGCCAACGACATCCGCCTGCTCGGATCGGGCCCGCGCTCGGGCCTCGGCGAACTGATCCTGCCGGAGAACGAGCCGGGCTCCTCGATCATGCCCGGCAAGGTCAACCCGACGCAGTGCGAGGCGATGACGATGGTGTGCTGCCAGGTATTCGGCAATCACACTGCGATCACAGTCGCCGGCAGCCAGGGTCATTTCGAGCTCAACGTCTACAAGCCCGTGCTCGCCTACAACATGCTGCACTCGATCCGGCTGATGGCGGACGCCGCGCGCTCCTTCACCGAACATTGCGTCAGCGGCATCCGCGCCGACGAAAAGCGCATCAGGGAGCTGATGCAGCGCTCGCTGATGCTGGTGACAGCGCTCGCCCCCAAGATCGGCTATGACAACGCCGCCAAGGTGGCGAAGACCGCGCATGCCAACGGCACCACGCTGAAGGAGGAGGCGCTGCGGCTCGGCTTCGTCTCGGCCGACGAGTTCGACCGGCTGGTGCAGCCGGAGAAAATGACGCGGCCCGGATGAATTCCGAATTCCGATAGTCATCCGTAATGATACGGTGCCTTGGGGCTCATAAATATAAGGCTTAAGGGCCGGGATTTGATTACCGTCAATGTTGTGGCGAGGCGGCGTGCTACGCAGGCCTCTCTGCCCTTTGACGGGGCTAATTCATCGTTTGATGGCCCAAGGGGCCAATTGACGAGGACGAGCGAATGGCGATCAAGTCTCATAGGGCGCAACACGGCACCCAGTTTCTGAATGTTTCATCCTGCCAGAAGAGGAGCGGATGATGGAGACGCGGCATGGGGAACGTCATCAACCTGAATCGTTTCAGGAAGCGCGCCGAGCGGGAAGCCACGGCGAAGCAGGCGGACGTCAACCGGGCGAAGTTCGGCCGCACGAAGGCGGAGCGGTCGGCGGAGGAGACGCGCGCGGACCAGGCGAAGACGCATCTGGACCAGCATCAGATCGATCGCGAGGATCAGTCATGAAGTCGCCCGTGGTGAAACGGTCGATCGTGGTCGCCGGCCACAAGACTAGCGTCAGCCTGGAAGAGGCGTTCTGGAACGGCATGAAGGAGATCTCGGGCCTGCGCAACATGACGCTGTCCGAGCTCGTCGGCGAGATCGACGGCAACCGCCAGCAGGGCAATCTGTCCTCGGCGATCCGCCTGTTCGTCCTCGACTACTTCAAGAGCCGCGCCATGGCCGCCATCCAGCCGGAAAAGGTCCCGGCCCAGTAGCCGTTGGGCGTCCCCCCAACGGCGCCTCACGGTTCTGCACTTTAAAATCACTCTAAGGTGCAGTTTCAGCCGACCCGCGCGCTTGACCTCACTGCCCTGCGTTGAAAATACAGGGCATGACCGACACCAATGACACGCGTTCGCGGATGCCGCTGGGCCTGGCCCAGCGCGGCTATATCGGCGTCATCCAACACCTTTCCGCCAGGGATGCGGGCTCGGCGCTCTCGGACATCGAGCTCGAGAGCCGGCTGATCGAGCTCGGCTTCGTCGAGGGCGCCCGGGTCGAGGTCCTGCACGAGGGCCTGGTCGGGCGCGACCCGATCGCCGTCCGTGTCGACAACATCACGATCGCGGTCCGCCGTCGTGAAGCCATGGCCATCATTGTCGCCTAGATAGCGACCGGAAATCTGATCCCATGGAAGCTCCTCTGCTGCATCTCGCCCTGGTGGGCACGCCGAACAGCGGCAAGACGTCGCTGTTCAACGCGCTGACCGGCAGCCGACAGAAGGTCGCGAACTATCCCGGCGTCACCGTCGAGCGCAAGGAAGGCTTCTTCGTCACGCCCCTGGGACGCCAGGTCTCGGTGGTCGACCTGCCCGGCACCTACTCGCTGCGCGGCCGCAGCCCGGACGAGGAGATCACCCGTGACTTCGTGCTCGGCAAGGCGTCCGGCGAGACCGTACCCGACCTCGTGCTGTGCGTGGCCGACTCGACCAATCTGCGCCTGACCATCCGCCTGCTGCTGGAGCTGAAGCGCACCGGCCGGCCGATGATCCTCGTGCTCAACATGTTCGACATCGCGAGCCGCCGCGGCATCACCGTCGACGTGGAGCGGCTCGCCAAGGAGCTCGGCGTGCCCGTGGTCACCTCGATCGCGGTGCGCAAGAGCGGCACGGCCGACCTGTTGGCGCTGACCGACGAGATCTCGGCGAAACTCGCCGCGGAGCCGCGGGAGAACAGCTGGCGCGCGCTCAGCGTCGCCGAGCTGCGCGCCACCCAGCGCGAGGCCGACCGCATCATCGCCGACTGCGTCAGCCTGCCTGCTAGACCCGACACCTGGACCGCGCGGATCGATGCGGTCGTGCTGCATCCGGTCGGCGGCCTGATCGTGCTCGCTCTCATCCTGTTCGTGATGTTCCAGGCGGTGTTCGCCTGGGCACAGCCGCTGATGGACCTGCTCAACAACGGCTTCGACGCGCTCGGCGAATTCGTGCACGCCACCCTGCCCGCCGGCCTCTTGCAGAGCTTCCTTCAGAACGGCGTGATATCAGGCGTCGGCAGCGTCATCGTGTTCCTGCCGCAGATCATCATCATCTTCCTGTTCATCCTGCTGCTGGAAGACTTCGGCTACATGGCGCGCGCCGCGTTCCTGATGGACCGCATCATGGGTGGCGCCGGCCTGCACGGCCGCGCCTTCATTCCGCTGCTGTCGAGCTTTGCCTGCGCCATTCCCGGCATCATGGCGACGCGCGTGATCGACAACAAGCGCGACCGGTTGACCACGATCCTGATCGCGCCGCTGATGACCTGCTCGGCGCGCATTCCCGTCTACACGCTGATCATCTCGGCCTTCATTCCGGCCAGGGACGTCTGGGGCTTCATCAACCTCCAGGGCCTCGTGATGTTCGGCCTCTACGCGGCCGGCATCACCAGCGCGCTTGCGGTCTCGTTCCTGATCAAATTCTTCATGCTGCGCGACTATGCGCCGGCGCCGTTCATGCTGGAGCTGCCGGACTACAAGATGCCGCGTCTGAAATCGATCGCGATCGGCGTCTACACGCGGGCAAAGATGTTCCTGCACCGCGCAGGCACCACGATCTTCTCGATGATGGTGCTGATCTGGTTTCTGGCCTCGTTCCCGCAGCCGCCCGCGGGCGCCACCGAGCCGGCGATCGACTTCAGCCTGGCCGCGATCATCGGCAAGGCGCTCGAGCCGCTGCTCGCCCCCGTCGGCTTCAACTGGCAGATCGCGGTCGCGCTGATCCCGGGCATGGCGGCGCGCGAGGTCGCGGTCGCAGCGCTCGGCACCGTCTACGCGATCGAAGGCGGCAAGGAAGCGGCCGAGCAGATCGGCCAGGTGCTGGCGACGAAATGGTCGCTCGCCACCGCGCTGTCGATGCTGGCCTGGTACATCTTCGCTCCGCAATGCGCATCCACGCTCGCGGTGATCCGGCGCGAGACCGGCAGCTGGACCTGGATGGCCGTGACCTTCTTCTACATGCTGGTGCTGGCTTATGCCGCGAGCCTTCTGACCTACATCGTCGCGGTCGCGCTCGGCGCGGGGTAGCGCCCTCTCCAAACTAAAATTGCGAAAACAACCCCATGCACAGTAGACGGCGTTTACCGGGCCAGCGCCCGGTGACGTCAGTGAAGTCGTTGATACATCCGAGGAAACAGACGTAGCCCGGATGGAGCGCAGCGAAGTCCGGGAAAGCGCATCTGATGCGAGGATTCCTGGATTGCGCTTCGCTCCATCCGGGCTACGGACTACGCCGTGCCGGTTGCGCCGTCGGGCAAAACAGGAGCATGATGGCATCCTCCCGGGATTGCCACCTCGACTGCGCCACCATACGACTGGACGCGTTCGGTCCGAACCAAAATCAACAAATCAAATGGAGGCGACGCAAGGCCTCCTCCGGTGCCTCATCATTGCTGGCAAACATACATGATGCCGTCGCCGCCCTTGACGAGCGCGCCTGGTGTGCAGCCGATGCCGTTGCGCGCGGCATAATCGGACCATCCACTGTAGCCATAAGTCGCTCCCCATGAAAAAGGCCCCGGTCGATGCCGGGGCCTGAGTTCACTGGGAGGACTTTGGATCAATAGCGCGGCGCGCCGTAACCGCCGAAGCGATAGTTCACGCGAACCGTGACCATGTCGATATCCTGGGTGACTCCGCTGCCCGTGAGGGTGAACCCACCGGGTGTGACCACGCCTGCGAAGGAGGTGTTGTCACGCCCCATCCAGAGGTGGTCGTATTCGACACCGACCGTCCAGTTCGGGGTGAAGCCATACTCCCAGCCGACACCCAGAGCACCGCCCCAGCGCGTGTGACCTGCCGAGGCGAGGCCGACGCCAGTGACATTGTTGAAGATGTCAAAGCGATTGCGCGTCACGGCGGCGCCGCCCTTCACGTAGAGCAATGAGGCGTTCCATGCCCAACCGAGCTGAGCCGTGAACAGCCCGATCGCATCGGTCTTGCCCGTGGTCGAGATCAACGGATCGATCAAACTGACGCGCGTGTTCTTGATCTCGGCCCAATCACCCTGGGCTTCCAGGCCGAGCACGAACTGATTGGTCTGCCAGCGATACCCGATCTGTCCACCGACGAGGCCTCCGGAGCGATCGGCGCAACCACTTGCGACGTTGCCTGCGGGCGTTATCAAATCGACGCAACCGTGGCTCTGTCCCCAGCCTCCGTTGGCGCCGATGTAAAATCCGGTCCAATTGTAAACCGCCATCACCGGTGCCGGCGGCGGCGCCTTGACGGCCATATCGGCCGCCATGGCCGGAGCCGCCATGCTCAGCGCCGCGAAGCCGATCGCCGCGATCGAAAGCTTTTTCATCGTTTCGTCCCCTTTGCTCAAATTTCTTTCGTCAGAAGCGAGCCCTAATGCAGGCTGGCGTGCATAAAGCTTGCGAACATCCTGAAGTTTACGCGCGAGGGGATTTTGGGCTCGTATCAAAATGGCAACACCCAAGCGCCATCGCTGTGCACAGAAGAGTGCTTAGTCAGTCTTTGAAGTGCCGTGCGCTCCAGCACCGTCCTGTTCGTCAGCAAGCCACGCGCCGATGCCGGAGGATGGGATCACCCGCTTCGGCAGGTGCGGGTTGATCGTGCCTGCAAAGACGGAAAGTCCCTCATCGCGCTTGGCGCGCGCAAACAGCTTGGCTTCATGTTCAGTCGCGAAGGTCTTCGTCTCGCGCGGACTTCGTTGTCTCGGCAGAACGCCTCGCCGTTGCACTTCGAAGGTGACGTACCAGCTCGGACTCATTGCGCACACCAACATGTCACCAGTCCCTGGAGTCGCGTTATGGTGCGGCTGTCATCCGCCTGTTTGATTCAGATCAAGCAGCGACTTGACTGCGAACGCTTGACGCGCCGGGCTGCGAACTGAGGATCGGTTGACCCGTCGGGCAACACAGGAGCACGATGGCATCGTCGGCTTCAGTGACATCCGGCTCGCGACCTTCTCCGTCCTGCGAGTGGCGGTGCGGTACCGTCTTCGGGCTGGACCGGCGTCGTGATCAGGGCCGACCGCCACCCCATCAGCAGGGAACCCGGCGCCGATCTGAGAGTTCGTTCCAAGGCCGTTCGGCCTTAACCGAGTGCGAGCCCCGGAGCTCGTGCAGGGGCGGTGGCGCCCTTCTCTCGAAGCGTCAAGGGAAACCAATGAGCAGTCCATCCAGCACTGTTGCGGACAGTGCGCCCCGAGAGCTGTCCAGAATATCGACCGGCAGCGCCGGCCTGGACGACATCCTGGGAGGCGGCTTCGACGCCAACCGGATGTATCTCTACGAGGGGCAGCCCGGCACGGGCAAAACCACCATCGCGCTTCAGTTCCTGCTGAGGGGGGTGCGGGACGGAGAGCGCGTGCTCTACATTTCGCTGTCCGAAACCAAGCGCGAGCTGGACGTCGTGGCACAGCGGCACGGCTGGACGCTGGACGGCATCGACATCTTCGAACTGGTTCCGCCGGAGACGACGCTCGATCCGGAGCGCGAGCTCACGGTGTTTCATCCCGCCGAAATGGAGCTGAGCGAGACGACCGGCCTGATCTTTAGGGAAGTCGAGCGGGTCAATCCCAACCGCGTCGTGCTCGACAGCCTGTCCGAACTGCGCCTGCTTGCCCAGAACCCGCTTCGTTACAGGCGCCAAGTGCTGGCCCTGAAACATTTTTTCACCAACCGCAATTGCACAGTGGTCCTGCTCGACGATCTTTCGTCATCTCAGGACGATTTGCAGCTCCATTCCATTGCGCACGGCGTGGTGATGCTCGAACAGGTCGCGATCGATTACGGCGCCGAGCGGCGCCGGCTCCGCGTGATCAAGATGCGCGGCATCCGGTTTCGCGGCGGGTTTCACGATTTCACGATCGAGCGAGGCGGCCTGCAGATATTCCCCCGCCTGGTGGCGGCCGAACATCACAAGACCTTCGTCGGCGACTTCACCCCGAGCGGCAACGCCGAGCTCGACCAGCTCCTGGGAGGCGGCCTCGAGCGCGGCACCAATGCGCTGCTCATCGGCGCCGCCGGCGTGGGCAAATCATCGGTTGCGCTCACCTACGCGATCGCGGCGGCCGAACGTGGCGAGCACGCGGTGTTCTTCGCGTTCGATGAAGGCCGCGGCACGGTCGAAGCGCGCGCCCGGACACTTGGCCTGCACCTGCAAGAACACGTCGATTCGGGGCTTGTCCGGTTTCAGCAGATCGATCCCGCCGAGCTGTCGCCGGGTGAGTTCGCCGCAAACGTGCGAAAGAGCGTCGAGGCCGACAATGCCCGCCTCGTCATCATCGACAGTCTGAACGGCTATCTGGCCGCGATGCCCGACGAGCGATTTCTCATCCTGCAGATGCACGAACTCTTGAGCTACCTGGGGCAGCAGGGTGTGCTGACCATCCTGGTCCTCGCCCAGCATGGCCTCGTCGGTCCGATGGATACGCCTCTCGACATCAGCTATCTCAGCGATTCCGTGGTCATGCTGCGCTATTTCGAGGTCGGCGGAACGGTGCGGCGCGCTCTGTCTGTCGTCAAGAAGCGCAGCGGCCGACACGAGCATACCATCCGGGAATTTCGGCTTAGCAGCGCCGGCATCACGCTCGGCCCGCCCCTGAGGGAGTTCAGCGGCATCTTTTCCGGCAATCCGCATTATACCGGGGCACCTAAGCCCGAAGGGTCGGTTGAATGAGCGTTGAGCGAGATCACCATGTTCTCGTCTTTGCTCCGATCGGGCGCGACGGACTTGCCTCCGTCGAGCTGTTCCGGAGTTCGCACCTGGAAGCGACCAGCTGCCGCAGTCTGCCCGAACTCGTCAGCGAGATGGCAGCCGGCGTCGGCGCCGTTTTCGTTGCCGAGGAAGCTCTGTTCGGGAAAGACACCTCGCCGCTGGCACAATGGATCGAGAGCCAGCCGCCCTGGTCCGACCTGCCCTTCGTCGTCCTGACCAGCCATCGCGAGCAGCCGGCCGTCCTCGCCTGGCGCCGCAGCATTGTCGCGCTTCTCCGTAACGTCTCGCTGCTCGAGCGGCCGGTTCAGCCAATGACGCTGACCAGCGCCGTTCAATCGGCACTGCGCGCGCGGCGGCGCCAGTACGAAATCCGGGCTCTGTTCGCGGCGCGCGAACAGGCGGCTCAGGAGCTCGAGACGCTGGTGGTCGAGCGCACGCGGGCCCTTGCGGAAGCCGTCGAGCAATTGCGCGTCGAGATGGACGAGCGTGCCCGGGTCGAGGAGACGCTTCGGCAAGCCCAGAAGATCGAAGCCATCGGACAGCTGACCGGCGGGGTGGCGCACGACTTCAACAATCTGCTGATGGTGATCTCCGGCGGCCTCGACATGCTCGACCGCCAGACCGATCCGGACCGTCGTCGCCGGCTCATGGACGGGATGGTCCAGGCCGCCCAGCGCGGGGCCAGCCTGACCAGGCAGCTTCTCGCGTTCTCCCGCCGGCAGACACTCCGGCCGGAGCCCGTCGACGTCGCCTCGCAGATGGGCGGCATGCGCGAGCTGCTCGATCGAAGCCTGAGAGGCGACGTCCACGTCGAGTTCGATTTTCCGGACACGCTCTGGCCGGTGGAGGTCGATCCCGGCGAGCTCGAACTCGTGATCCTCAACCTCGCCGTCAACGCCCGCGACGCCATGCCCAATGGCGGCACGATTCTCGTGCGCGGGGAAAATCTGCCCGATCTGAATGACGAGCAGATCGCCGGAGACTATGTGCGCCTGTCCGTCGTCGATACCGGTGTCGGCATGAGTCCGGAGATCCTGTCACGCGTTTTCGAACCATTCTTCACGACCAAGGAGGTCGGAAAGGGCTCGGGGCTCGGGCTTGCCCAGGTCCATGGATTCGCGACGCAGTCGCGGGGGACGGTCCGCATTCGATCGGAAGTCGGCCGAGGCTCCAGCATCGAACTCTATTTGCCGCGATCGCTCAGCACTCCTTCCAGGGAGCGACACCTGATCGATCTCAACATGGTGCGGCCGAAGAAGAGCAATCATGGCCGCATCCTTCTGGTCGAAGACGATGACGAGGTTGCCGCACTGGTGAGCGAGATGCTGGGCCAGCTCGGTTACGAGGTCACGCATGCGGCGAGTGGCGCGGCCGCGCTCGGTGCCCTGGCCGACGGCCGCGCCGTCGACCTCGTCTTTTCCGATGTCATGATGCCCGGTGGCATGAATGGGGTCGAGCTGGCGCGGGAGATCAAGAGAAGGCGAAGCGACATCCCCGTGCTTCTGACCAGCGGATACTCCGAAGCCGCAGTTCACGACGCCGAATTGGCGGGTCTGCAGATTCTGCCGAAACCCTACCATATCGACGAGCTGGCCGCGGCGCTCAGCGCGGCAAAGGCAGAACCCGGGCGCGACATGGAGTCCAAGCGGTCCAGCCGCTGCTGATGGCGTGCGGTGTCGCATCGCGAAAGCGATCGACGACCGGCCGCCAAAGCGGCTATCAGTCTCCATGGACCGCTTCAGCACCGACAGATTGACCGCCGAGAGGCTTCGCGAAGACCACCTCGACGACCTCGTCACGCTGCATCTCGATGCCGAGGTGTCCCGCTATCTCGGCGGCGTGCGTGCACCCGAGGTCACCAAGACCTATCTCGCGACCAACATGGCGCATTGGGACCAGCACGGTTTTGGGCTGTGGGTGCTGCGAACGAAGGACGGCGCCTTCGCCGGGCGAGCGGGCATCCGGCACATCCTCGTGGACGACATCGACGAGATCGAGATTGCCTACGCCTTCAAGCGCGAGTTCTGGGGCCGCGGATTTGCGAGCGAGGTCGCAATCGCGCTGACGGACATTGGGCTGTCGCACCACGAACTGCCGTCTCTCATCGGCCTTGTCTATGTCAGCAACGGCGCATCCCGCCGCGTGCTGGAGAAGGCCAATTACATCCTCGAGAAGAGCACGACGCGTCATGGCAATGATGTCGTGATTTACCGCGCTCGGCAGTGAGATGCGTCTCGCAGGATGGGTAGAGCGAAGCGAAACCCATCCTACGGGCTATCGCAAAGCCGCTTACGCTCAGCCGGTGCGGAGCCGGACAACCGATTGCGGCAACGAAGCGAGAAACAGAACGACGCAGACACACAGCAGGACGATGTCCTTGAACAGGAACTCGCCGGCCAGATTCCACGCCATCGGATCGGTTGACAGGCTCCATGTGACGACGCCCGGCGTCGTGAAGAAGAACGACCACGTGATCGCGAAAGTCATCATGCCCATGAACGAACCCAGCGCCGACAAGACCGGACTGAAGCTGCCTGCCACGAGCAGCGCCGCGATCACGAATTCGGCGACACCGAGAAAATAGGCCTCTCCCCTCAGGCCGAATACCGACAGCCAGGAGATGAACGGGCTGTGGCTGATGAACTGGGCGATACCCTGTGCGGATTGCAGTGTGAATTTCTGCATTCCAAACGATACGAATATGACCACCATGACCCAGCGCAGAATGGCGAGCGGACGATAAGAGCCTCCACCATTCTCCGCGACGTTGAATCCCATCATGCGACGATTTCTCCCCGGATTGCGCATCCATCTATTGGCGAACGAAGCGTCCGCTACGGGCTATTCGGAGGGGAGCGTCTGTCGTTACATCCGCGGCGGGGTTCCACGATCACAGCTGCGTGCAACGCGCGTGTTCGCGCCGCGGTCGAGACTCGCGCATTTCGGATCGACAGGCTCTAGCCGTCGCCGCAATTGCGGTGACAGTGCATTCAATTGATGCGCACGGGGTCTCCTGCTTCGAGTTAAGTGCACTGTCACCGGCTACCCGGGTGCCGGGCCGACAAGGCCTGACTGGCAGGTAAGGCCCGCAGATGACGAAAGCAGACAAGGCGGTTTATGCGGCCGTTGAGTTTTCTAGTCCTCGCGGCGAGCGAGAACTCTGTCAGCAGATCCGCACATTCACGGACAAATCAGTACGGGAGTTTTCGCCTGTGCCAGCACCTTGTTTGTCACGCTACCGATGAGAAGCATGGAGAGTCCGCTGCGGCCATGGGATGACATCACGATGAGATCGCAACCTTTATTCTCGGCTGCTGCGATGATGGCTTGATGGGGGTGCCCGTTCTCCACTTGAATCGGTTCGCAGGAAACGCCGGCCTCCTTGGCCGCATTTGCCGCGCGATCCAACGCGCTCGTGGCCTGTTCCTTGCGCAGCTCGGCATATGTTGCGACTGCTTCACGGAACCGCCCTGTCATTTCTGAAAACGGCTCCACAACGAAGATTAGAGATACCTTGGCTCCAAGGGATTTTGCCAGCGCCAACCCATGCGCCACGCCGTGCTCCGCTAGCTCCGACCCATCTGTCGGAATGAGAATATGCCGGTACATGCTTCACCTCCCGCCTGTCTGGACGTATCGCTGCCTTCCGAATGTAAGCTGGGCCCGCGTTTCGGATACGGTCTTGAGATAGATCAATCTCTCGGCCCAGCTCGCAGGATGGATAGAGCGGAGCGAAACCCATCAACACGCCTGGATGGAACGATGGGTCTCGCTGCGCTCTACCCATCGTACAGGCCGCGAGCTACCGCTCGCCCGGCCACATCGCCATGGCCGCCTTCGCTACGCCTCTCAACTCCTCAGGCGTCGCGTCGTCCTTGGCCTGGATCGCCATGCCTTCGAAGACGCTGAGGTAGAACCGGCTCAGCGCATCGATGTCGGTTGCGGCAGGCAGTTCGCCGCTCGCGACCGCAGCCTCCAGCCGCCCGCGCAAATTGCCGAGCATATCGAGCCGGGCCTTCTTGATCTCGCGGGCAATCGTTGCCGGCCATTCGTCGCTGACGGCGCCCAGCACGGCCATGCAGCCGGCCGGCGCTCTCCGGGATTTCGGCAGGGTCTCGGCCGCCCCGATCAGCAGATTCTCGATGCCGGCGCGCGCGGTCGCGCCTTCCGCAAGCCGGTCCCAGACCGGCTGGCCCTGGGTCTCGACGTAATGCTCGATCGCGGCAAGGTAGAGTGCCTCCTTGCTTTCGAAGGCCGCATAGAGGCTGGGCGAGCTGACGCCCATGGCGTCGCAGAGGTCGTGCATCGAGGCTGCCGCAAAGCCCTTGCGCCAAAACAGCAGCATGGCGGCCTCCAACGCCGCGTCGCGATCAAATTCCCGTGGCCGACCTGCCATCGCCCGTCTTTCTGTAATGATCAACACATAATTCACTTGACCGCGGCAATCAAGACTCCACATATTCTGTGTCGATCATTACAGAATTGGAGAGATCACATGACGCTGGCAGGAAAACGGGCCCTGGTGACGGGCGCAAGCAGGGGTATCGGTGCGGCCATCGCGAAGGCGCTCGCCGCGGAAGGCGCCGATGTCGCGATTACTTACGAGAAGTCGGCGGAGAGCGCCGCCAAGGTCGTGGACGCGATCAAGGCGACGGGCCGGAAAGCCGTAGCGATCCAAGCCGACAGCGCCGATGTCGCTGCCGTTCAGGCTTCGGTCGACAAGACCGTCAAGGAGCTGGGCGGGCTCGACATCCTGGTCAACAATGCCGGTATTCTGCGACTGGGCGGCCTCAACGACATCTCGCTCGCCGACATCGACGCGATGCTGAACGTCAACGTGCGTTCGCCAATCGCCGCGAGCAAGGCGGCGCTGCCGCACCTTGGCAAGGGCGGCCGCATCATCACCATCGGCAGCTATTTCGCCGACCGCGTGCCCTCGCCGGCGCTCGGCGTGTACGCGGCGTCGAAGTCGGCGCTAACCGCATTCACCAAGGCGCTGTCGCGGGAGCTTGGCCCGAGGGACGTCACGGTCAACCTCGTGGCACCGGGCTCGATCGACACCGACATGAATCCGGCGCACGGCCCGACCGCGGAGACGCTGAAACAGTTCATGGCACTGGGCCGGTACGGCGCGACGGATGACATCGCGAACGCGGTGGTATTCCTGGCGAGCGCGAAGGCAAAATACATCACCGGCTCGACCTTGACCGTCGACGGCGGCGCGAACGCGTAAACATTCTGACGCTTCGCGTTCGTCCAACAGGAGGTTGAGAAGCTGGCCATGACTGCGATCGAGCTTTCGCCGACGCGGAAAGACGCGAGCTTCAAACGCGATGCCGCCGAGGCGAGGATCGAGTCGGCCAGGACGGCGATGGCAAAATAAGATGATGTTCGCGATCATCATGGCGGGCGGCCGATGCCTCGGCCGCCCCGCGAGCGTCAGATGGAGCGTGTCGCGTGCTTCGTCCCTCTCCAGCTTCAGAGCATGACAGCACGACTGTCACTTTGGCTTGAACGTCAAAATGCCGTTTGCACTCATCGTTCGCACCCGTCATTGTTTCGCAGCGCCGCCCGGATGTTGAGCGGGTTCCGGTGATCAAGCGGGAGGCCTTGCCATGCAAGACGTCGAGAAGCGTGTCATTGGCAAGGTTATGTGGCGGCTTATACCGTTCCTGATCGTCTGCTATTTCGTGGCCTATCTTGACCGCGTCAATGTCGGCTTTGCCAAGCTGCACATGAACCAGGCGCTGGGTTTAAGTGAAGCAGCGTTCGGACTGGGCGCGGGCTTGTTCTTCGTCGGGTATTTCCTGTTTGAAGTCCCCTCCAACATCTTCCTGGAAAGAGTTGGCGCGCGCGTCTGGATCGCCCGCATCATGATTACGTGGGGGATCGTCTCGGCGGCCTTCGCATTCATCCCATCGATATCGGCAGCAACGGGACTACCGACGACGGGCGTCTTCTACTCTCTTCGGTTGCTGCTCGGCGCCTGTGAGGCGGGATTCTTTCCGGGCATCATCTTCTATCTGACCCTGTGGTTCCCGGCGGTTTACCGGGCTCGGGTCATCAGCCTGTTCATGCTGGCGATCCCGATTTCGTCCATCATCGGGTCGCCCATCTCCGGGCTTCTGCTCGGCGTGACCGGTTGGGGATTGGAAGGCTGGCAGTGGCTGTTCATTCTCGAGGCGCTGCCGTCGGTCGTGGTAGGCATCTGCGTCCTGCTCTATCTGACCGATTTTCCGCGCCAGGCCCGCTGGCTGCAACAAGACGAGATTGCCTGGCTGGAAGACGTGCAGGCCACCGAGAAGCGGAACAAGGAGAAGGTCGAACACCTGTCATTGGGTCAGGCGCTCACCGATTACCGCATTTTGTTGTGCGCTCTGGTGTACTTCTGCCTGAATGCTGCAAGTTACGGCGTGGCGTTCTTCCTGCCAACCATCATCAAGGGTTTTGGCGTCAGCGATACCCAGACCGGCTTGCTCGCAGCGCTGCCCTTTATTTTCGGGGCCGCGGGCATGGTGCTGCTTGGTCGTCATTCCGATCGGACCATGGAACGAAAGGGTCACGTCGCCGCGGCACTGTTGATGGCAGCGGTGGGAATCGGAGTGGCAGGTCTCGTTTCCAACTCCGTCCTTGTCATGGCATTGCTTTGCTTCGCACAGATCGGCGTCTCCGCGGTCCCCCCGATGTTTTGGCCGCTGCCGGCGAGCTTTCTAACGGGAGCATCGGCTGCCGCCGGCATCGCCGCGATCAACTCGCTTGGAAATCTTTCCGGTTTCGCCGGTCCTTACGCAATGGGCTACCTGAAGGATTTAACCGGCAGTTTTACCGCAGGTCTTCTGTTGCTGGCGGGTTGCGCGCTGGTGGGCGCAGTCGTTGTCGTGCTGCTACGCATCGATGCAAGGCGCGAGCAAGTGTCCGGCGAAATCGCGATGGCGCACTAGACGCTGGTGACCGTCGCTACCTGAAATAACCGAGCACGAGATCGATATCCGCGCTGCCGGCAACCGTGCCGTTGAGCTCGGCGTCGATGACGCGGCGGCAGGCCGCGATCGCGGCGTGATCGCCGAGATCGTTGGCGGCTTCGAGCACGAGCCAGGCGGCGTCGACGGAAGCCTTCTCGGGAGCCGAACCGCCGGCATCGACGGGCAGGCTCTTGTTCTTGCGAATTGCGGTGCCGAATTGAGGCAACATGGCAAATACTCCCCTCTGGCTCAGTGCACCTGGAGCTCGGGCTGACGGCCCGTATCGGCACCCGCGCCGGTCTTGCGCGACTGGTAGAACTTCAGAATGCTGCGCGACGTCTCGATCTTGAGCTTGCCGAACTCGCGCTCGCTGTCATGGAGCTCGCGCGCCGTGATCAGATGATCCTTGGCGCCGAGGAACAGCAGCGACATGGTCGTGTCCCACGAGAAGTCGAGCGCCTTGCACAGCACCAGAAGTATCTCGCGATTGCGGTCCATCATCGCGCGCTCGATCACGTCGACCGGAAGCGACGACAACAGCGACAGGCCGATCTGCACCTCGTCGAAACGGTGCTGGCGCGCATAGTTCGAGATCGAGTCCTGGTTGAGGTTGCCCTGGCGGTACTGCGTCGTCACCACGCGCTTGGCGACGAAATAGCTGCGCGAGGACGGACCGAACTTGGACTGCAGATCGCCGGTGACGTCGGTCACCGAGCTCTGGATCTGCGCCATCATCTCGGGCCGCTCGTGCTCGAGGCGGCGGCGGACGTCTTCCGACGCCTTGGAAATGAGCTGCTGGAAGATGTGGCGCGGCACGTCCTTGCGCAGGCCGAGCTGCTCGGCGAGGATCGAGTCGCCCTCCGCGCGCCGGACCATGTGCAGCAGGCCCGAGCCCGAGAAGCGCGCGCCCTCGTTCCTTGCGACGGAGGTCACGACCGCCTGGTCGCCGCGCTTGACCAGCACGTCGGTGACGGCTTCGCCGATCGACTTGCGCTGGGCGATCGCAAGCAGATGCGCCTGGCCCTTGGTCATGGCGCTCTGGACCAGCATCTTCTCGTCGATACGAGCGGAGTCGCGCAGCACGGGACCGGCCACGTCGATCTCGTCGTCGAGGGCGAGCTTTTCGATGACATTGAGCGGAGCGTGGTCGCAGGCCGACATCAGCTCGGAGAGCTGCGCCCGCGCGGCGACCTCGATCTCGTCGGCGAGCCGCCCGATGACCTCGCCGAACATGCTGATCTCGTCGTCGCTGTAGCGGCCGGTGATCAGGATGTCGGTCGCATGCCACAACGCCTTCGCCCGGCTCTCGTCGGTGCCGCGCGCGATCGCGTCGTCCAGATCCTGCAGAAGCGATTTCGCCCCGTTCATCTCGTTACCCCAGTTCTTGGTTAGCCATCCTGCTTGTGCTGGCAGGACGCCGAATTCCTCTGGGAACCGACACTAGAGATCAAACGCGAGAATCCAGTAAAGTCGGCAGATCAGTTTTGCCGAGCAAAATTCGTTAAAATGCGCGGGAATGGGTTTACCGGCGGGCAGGGGCCAGCGCTTGCCGAACAGGCTGCCGCGTTCACGGATTCGACGGCGTCAGCACCAGCGGTGGCTTCGGCTTGGGTTTTGCGGGCGGCGGGCCTGGCGCTGGCCTCACCTCGATCGGCGGCGGCAGCGGGGCGATCTGCTGGCTCGCGAGCGGCGGGCTTGTGAGTGGAGGACTTGGCGCTGCAGGGGCGGCCAGCGGCGCCTTCGGCGTCGGCGCGGCCTTTGGCTTCGGCGGCGCGCGGCGCGGATCGCGGCCGGGCAACGGCACGTCGGTCAGCGACGGCTCGGGCACCGGATCGGGCGAGACCAGCGTCGGCAGCGCCGCGGTCGCCGGCGGCGGCTCGCCGCGCTCGATCGCATCCAGCCGGCGCGTCTCGCGATCGATCGTGCGCACCGCGAGCCATGACGACAGCGGCGCGAGATCGACGGTGCGGTTGAGCTTGTCGGGGGGACCTGCCGCGAACAACTGGATCTCCGGCGGCGCGCCGGAAAGCCCGGTCATGATCGGCGTCAGGCTGGCGCGGATGTCGGCCTGGTCGGCGGGAATGTCGTAGCCGCCGGAGACAATGGCGCGGGCGTTCTTTGCTTCCAGCGGTGTCGCACCGACGCGCAGGCGCCCGTCCCGGATCGTGAACGGGATCTGCGCCGAGGCGACCGCGATCGGACCTGCCGACAGCGCGGGTTCGACGAGCTGCCGCAGCCTGTTGTCGTCGGCAACCTGGCCGCCGTCGCTGGCGCGGATGGCGATTTCGAAGGCGCGCGGATTGAGGCCGCTGATTTCCGCGGCCTCGAGCGTCACCGTGCCATTGCCGGCGAGCGCACCGGTCAATGCCGCAACGCTGCGGCCCTGGCTGGTCAGGGCCATTTGCACCGAGGCGCGTCCCTTGGGCAATGCGAGATCGCGGTAGCGCAGCGCCGCCGCGTCGACATTGCGCAGCTCGATACGCGCGTTCAGCGCAACGCCATTGGCACCGTTGCGCGCGTCGAAGCTCGCCGACATCTCACCGCCGCCGACCCCGCCCTTGAGCGCGTCGAGCGCGAGCGACTGGCCGTCGCTACGGATCGTGCCGCCGACGGGGCGCAGCTCGATGCCGTCAGGCAAGGTGCCGCGCAAGGCCTGGAAGGCGATCCGGCCGCGCCAACCGCCGAGCAGCCCCGCACTCAGGGGATCGCCGGCATCACGTCCGGCGGCGCCGATGGCCATTGCGAACGCCGGCGCAAGATCGAGCGCGTCGAGGCCGATTTCGCCATCGACGCTCTTCTCCTGATCGAGCGTCACCGCGAGATGCCCGCGCAGATGCGAGCCGGCCGCGCTGCTGTCGAGATCGTCGAAGGTCAGGCGGTTGCCGGAGAGGCCGACACGCGAGGACAGGTTGACGCTCTGCACTGACTTGTCCGCCGGGCTGGTCCCGAACAGCGGCGCCAGATTGGCATTGCGCACGCGCAAATTCACGCTGGCCTTCGGCTGGGACGAATTGGGGTCCGACAATTCGATGCTGCCTTGCGCATCCGCATCCAGCCCGCCGCCACTGAGCTTTGCGTTCAACTGCAACGGCCGGCGCCACGCGCCGCTCAACCGGCCTTCGAACTGCGAGGGGCCCTCGCCCGCGGCGGCGACGCGATCGAGGCCCAGCAGCGCCAGCAATGCGCCCGCCTTCGGCGTCGAAATTTTCGAGTCCAGCGTGAAGTCGCTGTTGCGCAAGCGGTCGATGTCGATGCCGTTGACCGCCGCGACCGGCGTCTGCCCGGCCAGCGTCGCGGTGGCCTTGAGCTGCGGCGCATCGAGATCGAGCACGGCGCGCGCGTCGTTGCGATCGGCATGGTCGGCGTTCTTGTCGAGGCTGAGGTCGAGCTTCAACCGCGTCGCACCGGGCAATGACGGGATGGCGTCGAACCGTGCGCGCACCGAAGGCGCGATCGGCTCGAGCAGCGCGGTGAGCTCACGCAGCGAATTGGCCGAGGATTTCAGCGCGAGCTTGCCGGTGGCATGAACGCGGTCGAAGCTGCCGCTCGCTTCGGTGGTCACCCCGCTCGCCTGACCAAACCGCAACTGCTCCAGCGACAGCGCCGCCGGGCCGTAGCCGAGTTTTGCCGTGAACGGCCGCAGCTCCTGTCCGGCCGACATCGCGCGGCCGACATCGAGCGAAAGCCTGGCTTCCTCCGGCCATTCCCCCTGCGGCCCCGCGAGCGCGCGCACGAAGCTTGCGGCGGCATCGAGGTCGAGACGGTCGGCCTTGAGCTCGGCGTCGATCCGCGAGCCCTTGCTCGCGCCGGTCTGGACGAAGGCGATGCGGCCCTCCACCGCGCCGCCCTCGATCTCGGCCTTCAGCCTGTCGACGGCGAGATGGTTGGCGGCGATGGTCACGTCGCCGGCAAGGCGCAGCGGCCGCGTGCTGCGGCGGTTGATCTCGCTGCGGCCCTGGAGCCACGCCACCAGCGTATCGGGATCGGACGACTCGACGCTGAGACGGCCGCTAAAGCTGTCGGCGCCGGGCGTTGCGCCGTTGAGCGAGAGCTGCGTCATGCCGGGCGCGCGCAGCTCGAGCCGCTGGAAAGTCCAGGACCTTCCGTCGGTCTGAAGCTCCGCCGTGATGTTCTGGAGCGGACGCCCGCCCAGCATGATCTGGTCGGAGTTGAACTCGATCTGCGCCGGCATCGGCGCCTGCGGGATCGCCGCAAGGCCCGCGCGCAGCGCCGGCAGGACGCGCTGCGGCTCGGCATCGTCCTTGCCCGCCAGCTTGTCGGCATCGACCTGGCGCGCCGACAGCACCGCGCGCAGCAGCGGCGAGGCGCCGAACCTGACATCGCCGACACCGCCAAACTTGAGCGCATTGTCCTCGACGCCGAAGCTCGCATCGATCTGATCGAATTTGGCGCCGGCCGGATCGGCCTTGAGCTTTGTCGTGAGCTTCCAGGGTGTCGGCCCCGCCGTGCCCGCCTTCTTGACCGGGGGCACAGCGAGCGTCAGCGCGCCGTCGAATTTCGGCAGGCGGTTGTCGAAGGCGAGCACGCCTTCGAGATCGGCCAAGATCGCGCGCTCGCCCGGATCGATGTTGAGATGGAGACGGGTGGCGCTGCCGTCGGCGCTCGGGCCGGAGGAGACGCGGAACGGATAGCGCACGCCAGTGGCGGTGAAACTGCCGTCGCCGCGGACCGAGCCGGCCAGCGAGCGCACGTCGCCGGAAAAGGTGATGTCGTTCAATTCCAGCGTCGAGCGGCTGGCGGCATCGTGCAGGGCGATGCGGCCGGTGAGGTTCAGCCGTTCGATCGCAAGCGAGGCCAGATTGAAGGTGCCGCTCGCGGTGGACGGCAAATCGACCCGGCCCTTGGCATCCAGGCCGAGATCCACCGCCATGCCGTTGACGGTCAGCTCGGTGGCGCGCCATTCGCCGCGCATCAGCGAGCTCAGGCTGAACTCGACGTCGAGCTTGTCGGCGCGCAGGCGGCCGAGATCGTTGTTGCCGCCGAAGGTCACCGAGCGCAGCCGCAGCGTCGGCGCCGGCAGCAGCCGCGCGTCCAGCTCGCCCGCCACCCGCACCGGCACGCCCATGATCGTGCCCGCCTCCGCCTCGAACTGGGGCCTGAACTGGTTCCAGTCGATGAAGTAAGGCCCGATCAGCGCGGTCAGCAGCGCAATGATGAAGGCAATCGCCAATCCGAGCAGCGTCGTCTGCACGGGTCTCCCCTCGGCCAAACCGGCCCGGGCCGAACCTGAGGGCCTCAGGCGCGCCGGAACAGCCCCTTATATAAGGGGAAGTGTGGCGAAGTCACAGCGACTGTTGCGCGCGGAGGTTAACGCCGCCGGCCATCACCAGCTTGCCGGCAGGCGTTTCAGGCCGCGCAGCACGAAGGTCGGGCGCCATTCCGGGTTCTCGACGTCGTCGATGCGCAGATCCGGCAGCCGCTGCAACAGCGTCGCAATGGCGATTTCGGCCTCGATGCGCGCCAATTGGGCGCCCAGGCAGAAATGGATGCCGCCGCCGAACGACAGCGGCTTGACGTTGGGCCGGGTGACGTCGAGCTGGTCGGGGCGATCAGGGTAGACCGCCGGATCGCGGTTGGCCGAGCCGAGCAGGCACAGCACGGTCTCACCCTTCGGGATGCTCTTGCCGCCGAGATCCGCAATGTCCTCCAGCGCCACGCGCCCGGTCATCTGCACCGAGGAATCGTAGCGCAAGAATTCCTCGATCGCGTTGACCATCAACTCGGGCCGCGCCTTCAGGAGCGCGAGCTGATCCGGATTGCGGTGCAGCGCGAGCAGGCCGTTTCCGATCAGATTGACGGTGGTCTCGTGGCCGGCGCCGAACAGCAGGATGATGTTGGCGGTCAATTCCTCGTTGGTGAGCTTGTGGCCGTCTTCCTCGGCCTGCACCAGCTGGGTGGTGAGATCGTCGCCGGGATTGCGGCGGCGCAGCTCGAACAGCTGCTGGAAATACATCTGCGCCATCATGTTGCCGGCGTTGCCCTTCGCGATCTCCTCCGGCGTCAGCGGCACGGGGTCGAGCAGCCGCCCACCATCGCGCGAGCTGTTGTAGAAGGTCTCGCGATGGTCCTCGGGGATTCCGAGCATGTCGCAGATGATGGTGACAGGCAGGCGGAAGGCGAAATCCTCGATCAGGTCCATGTGGCCGCGCTCGATCACGGCATCGATGGCCTGGTCGACGATCTCCTGGATCCGCGGCCGCATGTCCTCGACGCGGCGGGCGGTGAAGGCTTTCACGACGAGGCCGCGCAGGCGGGTGTGGTCGGGCGGATCGGATTGCAGCATCCAGTGGCTCATGCTGCGGAATACCGGCTCGTCCATGATGGCAGGGCTGTAGCGGCGCTTGGAGCGCTCGACAAAGTCCTTGCCGAAGCGCTTGTCGCGCATCACGAAGCTGACGTCGGCATGGCGGCTGGCGACGAACTGGCCGAACGGCGTCACATGGATCGGCTCCATCGTGCGCAGCCGGTCGTAGTGCGGATAGGGATCGCGGATGAAGTCCGGCGACAGCGGGTTGAACAGCGGTCCGCCTGCGGGTTGCACTTGCTCGTTCATGGTGACCTCAATCGGTTGCCGCATGACACGAATACGCCGGCAGCCCCTGCGCGCGCGGCGTAACCATCCCCAGGATTATAAACTCGATACATTGTTGTATCGAGTTGCATTCTGCCCTAACCTGCGCCGATGTCAAGGGTGAGAACCAGGCCGACCAGGGACGACACGCGCGACAAACTGTTCGAGGCGGCCGCGCGCGTGTTCGAGGCGGACGGCATCGGCGGCGCCAGCATCGAGGCGATCGCGGCCGCCGCGGGCTTCACCCGCGGCGCGTTCTATTCCAACTTCAAGAGTAAGGATGAATTGATCATCGCCATGCTCGAGGATCATGTCGAGCAGTCGATCCGGCGCAACCTCGACATCCTCGCGCAGCACGACAATCTCGACGATTTCATCGCGGCGCTGAAGACGATGGATCGCAGCCGGCAAGACCCGCTCGGCCGCTCGCCCCTCCTGCACATGGAGATGATCCTGTTCGTCGCGCGCGCCGAGAAGCGCCGCCCGGAGCTTGCCAAGCGGCTGCGCGCGCGGCGCAAGCTGGTCGCCGACATCGTCGAGGCCACGTTGAAGAGCAACGGCAGGAACGACACGCTGAATCCGCCGTGGATGGCCTCCGTCGTGCTGGCGCTGGAAGACGGCTTTCGCCTGCACCGCCTGATCGATCCGGAGACGACGCCGGCCGACAGTTTTCTGCGCGCGATCACGGATCTCAGGCGCAGGACGGGATTGTCGTCGAACTAGGACGCGGACTCATTAGCACGCAGCCAAATTCGGATTGACGCGAGTTTGACGAACGCCAGATAGTTGGCTGCGAACGCGACGGTCATTTACGCGCCGAACGCCGCGTGGCTTGTTTGGCAGCATCGGCTTGATGGCGGTCCATTCGTAATCGCTGAGTTCGGCGGAGGCGCTTCGCGGATGAGCAAGGAGCGCAAGCACGCATAGACTTCCCATCAACATGGGGTTTCGATTTCGAACATGCCCCATAATTGCCTCCCGCCTAGCTCACCGGCTGTGCCTCTGGAAATTTCCACCTTCCGTTCAGTATCTCAGGACGGGGGCGATAGAGCCGCACCATATAGTTCCAGCCTGGCATCGACGGAAGGCAGTTCGGGATTATGCCGTCGCAGCCGCCGAATTGAATGACAATCGATCCTTCTGCGCTTCTCTTCCCTGTCAGATTGTTGACCGAATAGGCGTCGTGTTCGTTTTTCTGAAAGCGGCCGTCCGCATTGTAAAGGGTGACTGACCAGAAACCATCAACGGGAACGGCGTCTTTGACGGTGAGCTTGTAAACCGTCTTGCCATCGTTTTGGCTCGGATTGACGTTGAGGTATTTGGCCTCGCTATCGGGATTTCCGCCCCAGCCGCCAGCGCTTCCGATCAAGCGACGCACCGGATCAACCTGCGCCTTGGTACCGAACATGCGATTTTGATCAGGCACTGTTGCGTAAAGCACCAGAAGCGCGTCCTTCACCTTCTTGTGCGTGGCGGGATCCCATTTGGGTATTTCGAAGGTGCCGGGGCTCGGCTGCGAGATTTTCACGGCATCCTGCAGGGCATGAACCTTCTTCAGGTCCTCGGGGTCACTTGGATCAACAAAGGTGCGCAACGCCAGCATCAGATAGCGCGTGCCGATTTGCTGGCGGTCGAAACTGTGGCTCCCGCCGTAATAGACGGCCGGAGTGTATTGGTCCTGATCAATCACAATCAGCGACATGAAGCGATTATCGGCATTTGGGAGCGTGACCGTTACCGGTCCCGCATCAAGGTCGAACACCGCTGCCGAGTACACCGTGTCGCGGTTGCCACGAATGACAATCTGATTGTCGACTGGCTCAATCTCGCGCCGATGAAAAAACTTACCAACGCCGTCAGCGTTTTTGACGATATTGGCAAAATAGCTGTCAGTCTCGGCGCGCGTGAAGTTGTCGGCGGTGACGGGGACGGTGTCGACGGAAGGTTGCGTCTGCGCTGATGCCGCCAAGCAGACCGAAGTGAAGATCGCGAAAGCTATCCTCTTCATCGATGCCTCCCTAACTCACCGACGCGAACGTCCACTAGCCTAGCCAGACAATGCTATCCCTGTTTCGGCAGCTGTGAAGGGGTACGACTTACGTTTTTGAGTTTAAATTCAGCTGGGAATTTGCGATCAATTCAAGGTCGACGTCTGGAATGCCTGGAGGAGTGACCAAAACGGAAAGAGGGAGAAGGCAATGACAAGACTGCCCAAGTCGAAGTTAGTCTCGCTTCTTGCTCTGTGTTTCGCGCTGTTGACGGCCTCCGCATCTGCGCAGGGGCCAACACGGGTGGCTGTGCCGGACGACGCGGCAATCTCTGATGCATACATCTATTTGCTTGGCCGGGTGCTGGTCATCCGTCAGGAACACATGGATCGCGGCGCGGTAGGCTTTGCCTACAACGCGATGAAGTACGACCCGATTGGAGAGGCGGACTGGGTCAATCCGAACCTAGACACTGCATATATCGAGGCTTGGTTCGCCGTCGATCCCGATGCGCCGGTCATTTTCGAAGTGCCGGAGATCGAGGGGCGCTACTACACCGCGCAAATTCTCGACGAATGGGGTGAAGTCATAGCCAATATCAACGAGCGCATGTTCCCGTCCAAACCGTTCGGAAAGTTTGCGCTGGTGTATCCTAATTCAAACCCGAAGATACCGGCGGACGCGACGCGCATTGACCTGCATTCGGCCAAGGCGAAGCTGCTTGGCCGCGTGGAGATCAAGGGCGACAAGGACGGCGCGACGAAACTACAACATGGCTTCAAGGCAACGGCGGCCGGTTCGCCGAAGCTCAAGGACCCGCCGCCGGTCCCGATGTTCGGGAACAGGGATTTGATCGGCGTCGAAATCTTCGACGATGCCGACGCCAAGTTGGCGAGCGCACTCGACGTGGCGCCCAATGCGGCCCAGATGCAGCAGAAGGTCCGCGCTGTGGCGGCCTACGCTGCGTCGAGTCCGGAGGCTCACGCTGCTGTCGATGCCCGCATTCGCAAGACCGTCCCGGAGTTCATCGAATACACGTTCACCAAAAGCGCTCCCTATCGCGATCACTGGGTCGGCGGGGGCCGAGCCGGGAACTATGGCGCGGACTATCTGCTTCGCACCGTCGCCAATTATGCGGGCATCTGGGCCAACACGAGCGATGAGGTGATCTATTTCATAGCAACGCGGGACTCCGGGGAGCAGACCTTGAACGGCTCGAACAGCTACGTGATTCACTTTCCCGCCAACAAACTGCCGGAGAACGTCATCGACGCCTTCTGGTCCGTCATTCTTGTCGGCGTGCCGGACTACCGCGTAGTGCCGAACGCGCTGAACCGGTTCAACTTCAACAATTACTCGCCGCTTCAGAAGGAGCCGGACGGGTCCCTGAAAATCACGCTTGGCCCGACGCCAGTCGCTGGTGTTCCGGAGTCCAATTGGCTGCCTACGCCTGAAGGCAAGCCGTTCTCGCTGACGTTCCGTACCTACGTGCCGAAAGAGATCGTCAAAACCGGGGAATGGCGGCCTGCGCCGGTAGTGAAGATAGATTGAGTTACCCATTTCGGTCGCGAATGACACAACGCAGACGTTCGCGATTGAAAGGGCGCGTGCGTCATTTGAATGTTGACGTTTCAGTTGGAGGGGACGAGCTTATGTGAAGGGGCAATATTAGGTGCTTACCAAAGCCCACACGGGCAGGATCGGAAGGAGCGCCGAAATGGAAAGCGACCGCAACGGCAAAAAGGTTATCGCAAATTCCGGCTTATCTTCGTCGAGCCGCCGCAATTTCCTACTTACTGGCACCTCGCTCGCTGCGTTGGCCACGGCCTAGCCTGGATCGCCGATATCAGTCGCACGACCGGACCCGTCATCCGACCGGCGTTGAATTCTCCGACAACTCGCCGCCCGCCCGAATCGTGCGTTTTTGAAAACGTGCGCCTGATTGCAGCAGGATCGGACAAGGCATTGCCGCTTCGGGAAATACGCCGGGCCTCCGCGCCGCTAACCGGCTAGGCGCCGGGCGATTGGCGCAGGCGCGTGGGTTAGCAGCAATCTCTCGACAGGGACGGCAATCGCTCTGGCGCAGTCGACGATCCGGTTGGCTAAACATCGCAACGTCACATCATGGGGACGGAGACAAACGATGGACAGGAAACGTTTGGCAATCGCGCCACGACGGAAGGCGGTCTCGACGGCGCTCATGTACGGGCTCTCGCTGACCGTGCGTTTCACCTCGCCGACGGCCGAAGAGGCGCCGCCACAAGCCGCGCAGAACGCCAAGGTCTCGACGTCGATCCTGATCGATCGGGGCTGGACCAACAAACCTGCGCTGCCGGTCGCCCTGCGCGGCTGGCCATCGGGCCCGCGAAGCTGCCGCGCAGGATGTGAAGGCCCTGCGCTGCTGTCCTCGCTGCCGAACTGCACCGCGCCGTAAGGGCCCGGCGGTCTCCGTCTCACCTCTTCGCGTCATCATCGCTCGCAACAGGCACTGCTCGCATCGAGCGGCGGCGATGGCGCGCGTTTCGAACCAACAAACCCAGAACCAAATCCAGGAGTGAACCACATGCGACTGCTCATCATTGGCGCCGGCTTCGCCGGCATGTACGCCGCCCTCTCCGCCGCTCGCCTGCGCGACATTCAGGGCGTCTCGCCGGAAGAGCTCGAGATCGCGCTGATCGCACCCGAGCCGACGCTGGTGGTCCGCCCTCGGCTCTATGAGCCGAAGCCGGAAACCCTGACGGCGCCGTTGCTCGATGTCCTCAAAGCGATCGACGTCGATTACATCCAGGGGAGCGCCGAGACTGTCAACACCGAGGCGCTGACGGTGCAGATCTCGACTCCCAAAGGCACGCGCAAGAGCCTGTCCTACGACCGCCTGGTGATCGCCACCGGCAGCCGCCTCTTCCGACCCAACATTCCCGGCCTTGCCGAGCACGGCTTCAGCGTCGACTCGCTCGACGATGCGGTTGCCCTCGACAAGCATCTGCATGGCCTCGCCGACCGGCCGGCTGTCAATGGACGTGACACGGTCGTGGTCGCCGGCGGCGGCTTCACCGGCATCGAGGCAGCGACCGAGCTGCCCGCGCGCCTGCGCGCCATCTTCGGCCAAAACGCCAGAACGCGCGTGATCATCGTCGAACGTAACGGCGCAATCGCTCCCGACATGGGCGAAGGCTCCCGCCCGGTCATCGAGCAAGCGCTGCGCAAGCTCGGCGTGGAGACAAGGCTCGGCACCGGCGTTGCCTCGCTCGACAAATCCGGCGTGACGCTGTCGAACGGCGAACACATCGAAACCGAGACGGTGATCTGGGCAGCCGGTATTCGCGCCGCGCCCCTGACGGCGCAGATTCCCGCCGAGCGCGACAATTTCGGCCGGCTGCTGGTGGACCGCGATCTGCGCGTGCCCGGCATCGCCGGTGTCTTCGCCACCGGCGATGCCGCGCGGGCCGCGTGCGACGACGAGGGCAATTACGCGCTGATGTCGTGCCAGCACGCCACGCGGATGGGTGCCTTTGCCGGCAACAATGCGGCAGCCGAACTCCTGCGCGTCCCGACCAGGCCGTATCACCAGAAGGCCTACGTCACCTGCCTCGATCTCGGCGAAGCCGGCGCGCTGTTCACGCGCGGCTGGGAGCGCAAGGTCGAGATGGTCGGCGACGTCGCCAAGAAGACCAAGCAGGAGATCAACACGGTCTGGATCTACCCGCCCCGCGCCGAGCGTGCCGCAGCGCTTGCGTCGGCCGATCCAGAGCGTGTGACGAGCCTCTAGAAGCACGAAACGATCACGGCCGCACCTCCCTGGCTGCGCGGCCTGCTCAACCAAGACCAGCCGGGAGCCCTACCTTGAAACAGGAGACCAACATGAACCTGCACAACACCTCATACCCCGCGACATCGAAGCCGGAAGAGCTCGTTCCATCGCGCTACGCGCTGAAGGTCGGCGAGATCGACGTGCTGGTGGTTAGCGACGGCGTGCTGCCGCTGCCAACCACGATGCTGGCGCACAATGCCGACCCGGCCGTCCGTGCGACCTGGCTGCACGACATGTTCCTGCCGCAGGACGCTTTCGACTGGGCGCTGAATGCGGTCGTGGTCCGCAGCGGCGACAAGACCATCCTGATCGACGCAGGACTGGGGTCCGATCCGGATCTGCACTTGCCGCGCGCCGGCCAGTTGATCAAGCGACTGGAAGCCGCCGGCATCGATCTTTCGTCCGTGACCGATCTGGTGCTGACCCACTTGCACATGGATCACATTGGCGGACTGCTCGTCGACGGGGTGAAGGAGCGGCTGCGTAAAGACCTGCGGATCCACGTGGCGGCCGCCGAGGTCAAATTCTGGGAGGCGCCCGATTTCTCCCACACCGCCATGCCGCCGGGCTTCCCGGACGCGCTTCGGGCGACCGCCAAGCGGTTCGTCAAGGAGTACGGAAGTCAGCTGCGGCAGTTCGATGAGCAGCACGAGGTTGCGCCGGGCGTCGTCGTTCGTCGCACCGGCGGACACACCCCCGGACACAGCGTGGTTCGCGTAGCATCCGGCGGCGACGGGCTGACGTTCGCCGGCGACGCCGTGTTTGCCGTCGGGTTCGATCAACCCGACTGGCACAACGGTTTCGAACACGACCCCGAGGAGGCGGCGCGCGTTCGGGTCGGTCTGTTGCGAGAGATTGCCGCGAGCGGCGAGATGCTGGTGGCAACCCACATGCCGTTCCCCTCCGTCGGCCATGTGGCGGTCGCCGGCGACGCCTTCCGCTGGGTGCCGGTGTTCTGGGACTACTGATCGCTCGCTGATCCAACGTGAGACCAGGGCGCGCATTCATGGCGGGCCCTGGTTTCGATGCGCGAATCGAGTCAGCGCGGCGCGCCGCCGATATCAGATCCGATCGTTGATCAGGACGCCGGACAACGACGGATCGTTCGCATTGGTCGTATCGCCTGCTTTCGTCGCGCTATAGGTCGAGTCCGCAAGCGAGCTTTTCAGCTGCTGGAGAAACTGTTGCAGCAGCTCCGCCGTCGAATTGCCGCTTGACGAGTCGTCCGTGCCGTTGACCGAGGGAGGCTCGCCGGATGGCGGCGGCCCGTCCGGCGGCGGTCCACCCGCTCCGTGCGGTCCATGCGAGAGCGCCGCCTTGAAAATTCCTTGCAGCTCGGTGGCCTGCTCGTCCGTCAACTTGCCGGCCGACACTTGCTGCTGGATGAGGCCATTAATCTTCGACGCGAAGGCGTCGGGCGAAGATGTCCCGCCGCCGGATTGATCGCTGGCGCCGGTTGACTGCAACGCGGAGCCGATGCTGCTGAGGGCGGCCGACAGCGCCGACTGATCCGACGCATCGATCGCGCCGGAACCGACTTCCGTTTGCAGTTCGTCTTGTAATTGTTGCAACGGTGATGAGCGGTGGTGATGGGAGGAGAGCGCAGAAATCGAGGTCATGGTGGCTTTCCGTGCTTTTGGCGGACCCGAGGTGACGTTGCCCCGAGTCCTTTCCAGTCCTGAGTTCGCCCTGGCAGTTGGATTTGCCCGGTTACACGGTGGTAGGAACGGGAACTGGCGCGGAGCATTTGGCAGAGCGCCGCTCCGGTTGCTCGATATTGCCGATCGGCAATTGGAAATATCCAGAAACAAAAATCCGACCAGCCGATCATCAACTGGGGCTGGGGCTACCAACGGGATGACTGCCGGATTGCGCGCGAACGCCCTGGAGCCGACTACGCCGACCGCTTGACCGCGTCGCGACCGGCCGGCGTAACATCGAGCCGCCCCAGCATCGCCCTCGCCTGCTCGGCGCAGTGCTCGATCAGCCAGCGCTCGAATGCGACCGGCGGCAGCGCGGGCGCGTAGAGGAAGCCCTGGACGACGTCGCAGCCGAGCTCGGCCAGCGTCTTGCGCTGGCCTTCGGTCTCGACGCCTTCGGCGACGACGGTCATGCCGAGGCCCTGTCCGACACGCACCACGGCGGTGGCGACCGCGAGCGCGCCCGCGTCTCTCTCGATGTCGCGCATGAAACTGCGGTCGATCTTCAGCTCGCGGATCGGCAGATGCGCGAGCCGGCTGAGGCTGGAATAGCCGGTGCCGAAATCGTCTACGGACAAGCCGATGCCGAGCGCGCGGATCGCATGCATCGTCTCCAGCGCGGCGGCGCCATCCTGCATGAAGGTTCCTTCGGTGATCTCGAGCATCAGCGCGTCCGGCGGCAGATCGTATTCGGCGAGGATGTCCTTGAGCCGCGCCGCCAGCGTGACGTTGCGGAAATTGATCGGCGACAGGTTCACCGACACGCTGGGAATGTTGAGCCCGGCGCGGCGCCAGTCCGCCATCTGCCGGCAGGCCTCACGCACCGACCACAGGCCGATCTGCTCGATGAGGCCGCACTCCTCGGCGAGCGGAATGAATTTCGCCGGCGAGACGTCGCCGAGCATGGCATCATGCCAGCGCGCCAATGCCTCGACGCCGTGGACGGCACCGTCGCAACTGCGGATCTGCGGCTGGTAGCTGAGGGTCAGCGCGCCCTCGGCGATGGCGCGGCGCAGCGCTGCGATCAGCGCCAGGCGCTGCTCGGTGAGCCCGTTCATTTCGGCGCTGAAGATGCGATGGGTGGAGCGGCCGGCCTGCTTGGCCATGTACATGGCCGCGTCCGCCTGCTGCATCAAGGTGTCGATGTCGGTCGCATGGTCGGGATAGAGGCTGATGCCGATGCTTGCCGACATCTGCAGCTGCCTGGAGCCAAGCCGTAGCGGCGCGGCGAGCGCCTCCGTGACCCCGGCCGCGACGCGCTCGGCGCTCTCGGCGTTGCGCTGCGGCAGCAGGATGACGAACTCATCGCCGCCGAGCCGTCCCAGCATGTCCTCAGGGCCGATCTGCTCGCGCAGGCGCTGCGCGAGCTGGATCAGCAGCTCATCGCCGGCGGCGTGGCCGAACGTGTCGTTGACGTCCTTGAAATGATCGACGTCGAGGAAGGCCAGCGCGACGTGGCTGCCGGTCGGGCAGGCATCGATGGCCGTGGTGATCAGGTGCCGCAGCTGCGCGCGGTTCGGCAGCCCGGTGAGAATGTCGTGATAGGCGAGCCGCGCGATCTCGGCCCGCGCTTCCTTGCGCTCGATCGCGAAGGCGCCGAGGTCGACGCAGGCGTTGACGATGCGGCGGTGCCAGTTGCTCGGCGCGCGCGTTTCACGGAAATAGAAGGCGAAGGTGGCGATGACCCGGCCGTCCTTGGCCTTGATCGGTGTCGACCAGCAGGCGCGCAGGCCCACTTCGAGCGGACGCGTCTTGTAGGGCTGCCAGCGCGGATCGGTATCGAGATCTTCGGCCAGCACCGGTTCACCGTAGAAGGCCGCGGTGCCGCAGGATCCGACATTCGGACCGATCGCGATGCCGTCCAGCGCACGCGAATAGTCCTCGGGCAGGCTGGGGCCGCCGAGCGGATGGACGAGGCCTGCGGCATCGACGTGGAGCAGCGAACAAACCACGTCGGGCGCGATCTCCTCGACCCGGCGGCACAGCCTGTCGGCGATATCGGTGATCGGAACCTCGTCGGCCAGCGCACTCATGATGAGCTGCTGGAGCGAGCGCAGCTGCCTGGTCTCGGTGATGTCCTCAAGCAGCGCGAAGATGTGCCTGGCACGGCCCTTCTTGTCGCGGAAGACGTCGATACGAGCGCAGACCCAGATCTCCTCGCCGTCCTTGTTGTAGACCAGCGTCTCGATTTCGCCGCGGCGGCCGCCGGTCATCAGACGCTTGACGAGTTTCGCGACGGCCTTCCGATCGGTGTGGCGGCCGGCGATCAGCGCGCCGGCGCGGCGGCCTTCGGCCTCCCCGCTGGTGTAGCCAAACAGCGTCGCGAAGGTGGAATTGACGTAGACGATGTTCTGTTCCGTGTCGGTGATGAGCACCGCGCGGTTGGTCTGGTCGGAGACAGCGTGGAGAGGCCCGATTCTGACGCGGCGCTCGGCCTCCGCGGTGACGTCACGCGCGAACACGACGTGATGGGTGGCGCCGCCACGCGTGACGGATGAAAGCGAGATCGCCGCGCGGATCCGGGTGCCGTCGCGCCGCACGAGGCTGATCTCGTCGCGGAACTCCGCGACCGGATCGGCCTGAAGGCATTTGAGCGTGAGAAGTTCGGCGTCGCGGCCGAGCACCCCGGCGCGCGCGAATTTCCAGATCCGCTCCGCGCCGGCATTGAAATGCGTGATGCGACGGGCGCTGTCGACGATGACGATACCGTCGTCGGCGCATTCGAGCGCGGCCAGCAGCACGTCCGGAATTTCTGTCATGGGACAATCGGCGGCAGACATCGTCGGACCCGGATGCATCGGGAAGATGGCAAGGGGGGCCGACGCTAACGCCGCGATGGTGTCCAAGACGTTTTTGCAACCGGGTCGCGTCCGGCCAAGACGCGACATGCTTAACGGCTCGCGAAAGCTGCGAAGACAATCCGATGCATTCGGAACCTATTCGGCCGCGCTTGTGGGCTTGAGCTTGTGCAACCGGCCGGCCACCGCCCGCACCTTGCGTGGAGCGGCCTGCCAGACCGAGAGCGCCGACAGTCCGCTCACGACCATGGCGATGGCGAAGGCGAGCGTGTAGTCGCCGGTGCGATCATAGAGGAAACCCGTGAGCCAGGGACCCGCCGCGCCGCCGGCCAAGGCCGCCAGCATGATCGTTCCAAAAATGCTGCCCTGGTGCCTGCCCTGGAAGATCTCGAACACCACCGCGCCCATGATCGAGGTGAGGCCGTAGCCGAGCGCGCCTTGCGCGAACACCATGACATAGACCAGCCACAGCGACGGCTGGAATTTCAGCGCCATCAGCGCCGCGAAACAGATCGCAAAGCCAGCGCAGCTGATCGCCCACACCCATTCCCGCCCGATCCGGTCGGAGACGTGGCCGAGCAGGATCTGGCCGGGAATGCCGAGCAGGCTGACGATGCCGAGCGCCCACACCGCGACACCGGGGCTGAAGCCGATGTCGAGCAGGAATTTGGTCTGGTGCACCTGCACCGCGTACCAGATGTACAGGCCGCTGAAATAGCCGAGCGCGATCCACCAGAAGCGCGCGGTCGCAACCGCGCGCTTGAGCGTCCAGTCGGTGCCGACCCAGACGGGATCGACGATGTTGGAGACCGGTGTCGCCGCGCCCGCCGCCGGCGTGGCATCGCCGTCCGGCTGGAGGCCGATGTCTTCGGGCCGCTTGTGCAGGAACAGGTTGATCGGCGCCAGCACGACGAGGATGAGCAGTCCCATCGCGGTACAGGCGGTGCGCCAGCCGGTCTCTTCGATCATGTGCTGCACCCAGGGCAGCAGCGTCACCGAGCCGATGCCGACGCCTGCAAAGGCAATGCCGATCGCGAAGCCGCGCTTGCGGATGAACCAGTTCGGCAGGAACAGCGACTGGCCGGAATAGCCGAGACACACCGAGCCGGCGCCGACCATGACGCCGATGGTCACATAGAGATGCCAGGGCGTGCTGGTGAGTGGCGCGAGCAGCAGCCCGCCGCCCATCAGCACGACACCGAGCTCCATCACCGCGCGCGGGCCGGCGCGATCCATCAGGCGGCCGATCAGCGGGCTGACGATGCCCGACACGACGAAGCCGAAGGAGAACGCGCCGGCAGTGACGCCGCGTTCCCAGCCGAATTCGGAGATGATGGGAGGAAAGAACAGCGAAAACGCGGTGCGCGCGTTGACGCCGATCGCCATGGTCACGAAGGTCACCGCGACCACGACCCAGCCGTAGAAGAACGGAAGCCGCATGTTGTGCTTATTTCATCCCTAGATGGTGCTACCGACCATCCAGGGCCGTCTGGGTCAAGCGATTTTCGCGAATGTGTTTCTTGGCGGGTCGCAGAAGTTGCCACATCGTCATGGCCGGGCTTGTCCCGGCATGACGACCTCTCGTATATGTTCAAATGTTGCGAGGCCCGCGCTCAGGCCGCGTCGCGCTGCGAAGCCCGGACGGGCGCGTCGAACTCGATCTGGTCGACCGGCCGCGGGCGTCCGAACAGATAGCCTTGCGCAAAATTGACGCCGAGCGCCGTCAGCCGCTCGAACTCTTCGCGTGTCTCGACGCCTTCGGCGGTGACCGACATATCGAGTCCGCGTGCGAGCGTCACGATCGAGGCGATGATCGCGGAGCTGCGCGGCTGATGCGTGAGGTTGCGGATGAAGGACTTGTCGATCTTGATCTTGTCAAACGGGAACGTGGTCAGATAGCTGAGCGACGAATAGCCGGTGCCGAAATCGTCGAGCGCCAGCTCGATGCCGATGTGCTTCAGCCGCTCCATGAAGGCAAGGTTCTCGACGCCGCGTTCCAGCAGCACGGATTCGGTGATCTCGATCTCCAGCCGCTGCGGCGCAAGGCCGGAATCCGCCAGCGCCGCGCAGATCGTCTCGAACAGCTCGGCTTCCTTGAACTGGATCGGCGACAGGTTCACCGCAACCATGAGATCGCATGGCCAGGCCGCGGCGTCCGCACAAGCGCGCCGCAGCACGAATTCGCCGAGCGGCACGATCAGCCCGGTTTCCTCGGCAAGCCCGATGAACTTGTCCGGCGGGATCAGGCCGCGGCTCGGATGCCGCCAGCGCACCAGCGCCTCGAAGCCGCGACGGCCACCGCTGGCGACGTCCATAAAGGGCTGATAGTGCACTTCGAGCTGGCACTGCGCGATGGCATCGCGCAGATCGCCTTCCAGCGTATTGCGGGCCTCGAGCTCGGCCGACATCGCCTCGTCGTAGACGGTGAAGCAGTTGCGGCCGGCCGATTTCGAGCGGTAGAGCGCGAGGTCCGCCTTCTTCAGCAGCTGCTCCTGGTCGCTGCCGTGGTCCGGTGCGATCGCGATGCCGATGCTGGTGCCGATCTCGACGCGATGGCCGGGCAGCAGGAACGGTTCGGCGACCAGCTTCGCGATCCGCGCGGCGAGTTCGGTCGCGCAAGTCCGCTGATCGTCGCAAGCCTCCTGGATGATGGCGAACTCGTCGCCGCCGAGCCGCGCCAGCACGTCGGTGGCGCGCAGCGCAGATCTCAGCCGCAGCGCCACCTGGCGCAGCAGCGCATCGCCAGCACCGTGGCCGAGCGAGTCGTTGACGTTCTTGAAGCGGTCGAGATCGAGCATCAGGATCGCGAACGGCAGGCCCCGCAGGCTCAACTGGCTGTTCATCATGTCGAGCCGGGTCAGGAAGAAGGCGCGGTTCGGCAGCCCGGTCAGGATGTCGGTCTGGGCGAGCTCCAGCACCCGCCGGTTCGCCAGCGACAGCCGCCGCGAGTTGCGGCTAGCGAGCATGAGATAGGTTGCGAGCGACAGCGTCAGCAGCATGCCGACGACGATGACCGCAACGGCGCGGTCGTAGGCCGTCTCCAGCGAACCTCCGGCCGTCGGCATGGCGCGCACCTGCCAGTCGGTATCCCCGATCTTGAGGCTGCCCGACCAGTGCAGCGTCCGGGCGACGTCCCGCATCGACTGCGGCGATGTGGCGGCCGACGAATAGTCCGGCAGGCTTTGTTCCAGGCTGACGATCTGTCCCGTGAAGGGCGGATAGACGTTTACGCTGACCGCGGGGCTTGCTCCCGTGGTCACGCGAATGGACTGGATCAGCAGCGGCAGGTCGAAGACGCCGACGACGAAGCCCGCCAGATTGCGGCGCCGGTCCGCCACCGCCTCGCGCGAGGTTCCCTTGGCGTAGACGGGAATGGCAACGAGCACGTCGGGCTGCCGGCCCCCCTCCTTCGGTTCGTAGAGGCGCGTGCGAATGGCGGCGACGCGATCGTTATCGCGCGCGCGCGCGAGGGCTGCGCGGCGCTCTGGAACGGTCGCGTAATCCATGCCGTAGACCGACGACGTCTTCGGCTGGGTCGAGTAGAACACCGGGAAATATTCATCGGCCTGCGGCGCGGTCGCGAAGGTCTCGCCCTGGAGCGACTTGATGCGATAGCCGGACACGCCGTCCGTGGCCGCGGCGGCCTCGTATTCGGCGCGCTCCTTGCGGTTGACGCGCGGCAGCCAGGAGATGCGCAGCATACCGGGATGACGTTCGAACAGCCGGGAGCTGAAGGTCTCGAATTCGCTGCGGGTGATTTCCTCATTGGTCGATTCGAACAGCGTACGCAGCGCGACGAGCCTGGAGATGTACTCGCTCATGCCGTTCTGCATGACGATGGCTTCGGTTTCGGCGGCGTTCTCGAACTCGATCTTGTTGACGCGGTTTTCCCATCGCGCCACGGCGGCGGCGCCCACGAGCGAGAACAGAAGACCGACGCCGACTGCGACGAGCGCAGGGCGATAGAGTCCGAGCAGCGGCGCGGCACGCCACCATCCGGTCCTACGTTCCCGATCCTGATCGTTCTGACCCCGACCGCCCATCTTGATCCCGCAAGTCCCCCTCGGCGCGGCAACCCACTTCTGGTTGAGCTGCCGGAACTGCTATCGGACAAGGATCGGGGTTAAGAACCGCACAATTTCAGAACCGGGTCGTCGCAGATTGCGCGGCTTAGTTAACGATTGGCCTGCAAGCAGGACCCATTGTGCGAGCAATTTGCCGCTTTTCCCCGGAGTCTTACGGAGCACCGTCACATCAGGGGTTAGCGAGCTGTTCAGGGCGACGGGACTATCGTTTCCGGCAGGTATTCCCTTATCCGGCAAACATCCTCATGACACGATCGCGATCAGCGGCCTGCGTCGCTCTGGCCGTCGCGCTACTCGCCGCGGCCAATCCTGCAGCGAAAGGCGACGAGGTCGGCGTCAGCGACGATGCGATCCTGTTCGGCCAGGCCGCCGCGCTCGAGGGCCCCTCCTCGGCGCTCGGACAGAGGATGCGGCAAGGCATCGTCGCGGCATTCACCGAGATCAACGAAAAGGGCGGCGTCCACGGCCGCAGGCTCCAGCTCATCAGCCGCGACGACGGCTACGATCCCGACCGCTCGGTGGCGCAGACGCTGCGGCTGATCGAGGACGACAAGGTGTTCGCGCTGATCGGCGCGGTGGGCACGCCGACCGCGATGGCGACGATACCGATCACCAGTACCAGGAACATTCCCTTCATCGGTCCGTTCAGCGGCGCCGAATTCCTGCGCGACCTCGAACTCTCCAACGTCGTCAACATTCGCGCGAGCTATGGCGCGGAAGCCGAAGCGTGGATCAAGCACCTCACCGAGGATCGCCAGTTCACCCGCATCGGCATCTTCTACCAGGACGATTCCTTCGGCCGCGACGGTCTTGCCGGCGTGAAGAACGCGCTTGCCAAGCGCGGCCTCGAGCTCGCCGCCGAAGGCACCTTCGAGCGCAACACCCGCGCGGTCGGCTCGGCCTGGCGCATGATCAAGCGCGCCGAGCCCGAAGCCATCGTCATGGTCGGAACCTACGGCCCTTGCGCGGAGTTCATCAAGCTCGCGCATCGCAGCGGCTTCCATCCGACCTTCGTCAACATCTCCTTCGTCGGCGCCAATGCGCTCGCCCGAGAGCTCGGCCCCGACGGCGAAGGCGTCATCGTCTCGCAGGTCGTGCCGTTTCCCTGGGATCGCTCGCAAAAGCTCGTCGCCGACTACCAGGCGGCGCAGAACGCGTTTGACCCGACGCTGACACCGGACTTCGTGTCGCTCGAAGGCTATCTCTCCGGCCGCCTCGCGGCTGCGGCGCTGGAAAAGGCCGGGCCGCAACCGACCCGCGCGAGCCTGTTGCGCGCCATCAACGACGTCGGCCGCTTCGACATCAGCGGCAGCATCGTCACCGTCGGCGCGCGCATGACCGACGCGCCGCCGAAGGTGTTTCTGACCGTAATCCAGAAGGACGGGACGTTCAGGGCGGTGGATCGGCTGTAGGCTAACCCCTAGCGCCACGAAAAAGGTGCGCTCCCTCCCCCCTTGCGGGGGAGGGTTGGGGAGAGGGGTAGCCCAGCAAGAGGTATCACTTGCTAACGATGCACCGCTCGGTGCGCGACGGAAAGAATCCCCGTGCGGCACCCTCTCCCTGCCCCTCCCCCGCAAGGGGGGAGGGAACGGAGAGAGCTGTGCTGTCGGCTAGAAAGTCATCAAGGCCGGCGCGTCCAGCACTCCGCGTTCACTGCGCCTTGCGGGACCTCGCCTTTGACGATCGCCTCGACCTGCCGCACCGTTTCCAGCGACTGGTATTCGATCGCCTGTGGTGTCAGCCCGCCGACATGTGGCGTCGCGATAACGTTGGGAAGCCTCGCCAGCTCCGGGCTCGGCATCTGGTCGGGCGCGCGGCCGACATCCATCGCCGCGCCGGCGATGCGGTTTTCGCACAGCGCGCGTGCCAGCGCAGCCTCGTCGACGAGATTGCCGCGCGAGAGATTGATGAACACGGCATGCTTCTGCATGCGCGCCAGCGCCGCCTCGCCGATCAAATTCTCGGTCTGCTCGTTGGCGATGGCGAGGCAGACGACATAGTCGGAGGCCCCAAGAAGCTCGTCGAGACTGACCTGCCGGATCGAGCCGTCGCCGACATCAGCGAAGGGATCGGAGACCAGTACCTCCATGCGCATCACCTTGGCGATTTCGGCGAGATAGCGCCCGATGCTGCCATAACCGATGATGCCGATCCGGCTGCCGGCGAGCTGGCGGCCCATCCGAGCCTCGACCTTGCGGCCGGCCTGGTAATCCGCCGTCGCCCGCGACACGCCGCGGGAGAGATCGACCATGAAGCCGAGCGCGAGCTCGGCCACCGCCTGCACGAAGCCGGGCCCGGCGCGGGTCACGAGCACGCCGGCGTTCGAGGCCGCTTCCACATCGACGTTGCGGATGTCGACGGCGCAGCGGACGAAGGCGCGCAGGCGCGGCAGTTGCGCGAAGATCTCGCCGCGCCCTTCGGTCATGCGATCGGCGACGATGATGTCGGCATCTTTCGCCGCACGCACGAGGGTAACCGCGTCCAGCGTATCGTCGCTCTCGTGCAGGATGACCTCGGCGGCTGCCCGCAGGCCGTTCAGGCTGCGGTCGCCGTAGTAATTGCGACGCATCTCCGGCGTATGGGCGAGCAACACTTTCAAGACAGGACTCCCTTAATAGCCGAATGCCCGCGGCAGCGCGGTCGAGAGCCATGGCACGAAGGCGATGACGAGCAGGCAGAGGAACAACAGGCCGAGATAGCCCATGATCGGCTTCACCGTCTGCTCGATCGGGACATTGCCGATCAGGCAGGCGCCATAGAGTCCGAGCCCGAGCGGCGGCGCGAACAGGCCGATGCCCATCGCGATGACCAGCACGACGCCAAAATGCAGGGGATCGACGCCGAGCTGCACGGCGACCGGCAGCAGCAGCGGCCCGAAGATGATGAGCGCGGCAGCGCCTTCCAGCACCGAGCCCATCACGATCAGCACGCCGATCGCGAGCAAGATGAACAGCCACGTCCCTGATGTCTTGGACAATCCCAACATGAAGTCGCCGACCGCGTGCGGCACCTGCTGCAGGGTCAGCGTGAACGCCAGCGACTGCGCGGCGGCGACGATGAACAGCACGAGCCCCGCACGCGTCGCGCCCTGCACGAAGCTGTGTGCGGCCGACTTAAAGGTGAGCTCGCGGAACACGACGCTGCCGACGACGAGCGCATAGGCCACGGCAAACGCGGATATCTCCGTCGCCGTCGCAAAGCCGCTCTTGAAGCCGAAGAAGATCATGAAGATCAGGCCGAACGAGGCGATCGCGCCGCTCCACAGGCCCGACACCGGCATCTGCGGCGCAACGTCCTCGGTATCCGCCGGCCGCTTGCCGAAGATGATGGACACCGCGATCAGGACCAGCGCCATCAGCGCCGCCGGCAGGAGGCCAGCGACGAACAGGCCGCCGATCGACAAGTTCGCCACGAACCCCAGGATGATCAAATTGATGCAGGGCGGAATGGTTTCCGCCATCACTGCGGATGCGGCAAGCAGCGCCACTGCGCCGCCCGGGTTCTGCTTCGAGCGGCGCGCCGCCGGGATCAGCACCGAGCCGACCGCCGCGACGTCGGCCATCTTCGAACCGGATATGCCTGAGAACAGCACCATCGAAGCGACCATCACGACGTTGAGCCCGCCGCGCATGCGGCCCACTCCGCGTTGCAACAGCTCAATCAGGCGCACCGACATGCCGTTGGCTTCCATGAGGTAGCCGACGAGGATGAAGAAGGGGATCGCGAGCAGCACGAAATTGTCGATGCCGCGCGCCATCTGCTGGGCGAAGATCACGCCGGGCAGCGCGCCCTCGACCCAGATGAAGATCAGCGCGGCCAGCGCCAGCGCGAACCCGATCGGCAATCCGCCGAACAGGGTTGCGAAGAAGCCGATAAACATCAGCGTACCCGCTGACGGCACCGTGGACGGCGACAGATAATCCCAGGCGAGATAGAGGCCGCTGACGATGACGACCGCAACGAGGCCCCTGACGATGTCAGGCAGCGGCCGCGCGCAGAGCTGGTCGATCGCGAACACCGTCATGAACAGCGCGCCGATGCCCATCGGGTAGAAGGTCAGCTCCAGCGGCAGGCCGGATCCGGTGGTCTGGCCGGCCGTAAATGATCCCAGCTTGATCGCGTTGTAGGCGACGTAGCCCGAGATCAGCACGACCAGAAGCGCGCTCGCGGCATCGACCAGCTTGCGCAGCCGCACCGGCAGCAGATCGCGGAAGAAGGACACGCCGACATTCTCGCCGCGCGCGAGCGCGCTGGCCGCGCCGAAGAAGGCCGAGCCGACCATCAGGCCGCGCGCGACGTCGTCGGACCATTCGACCGGCGCATTGAAGCAGAAGCGCAGCAGCACGGAGGCGCACACCACCACGAGATCGGCGGCCAGGAGGATTGCCGCGATCGCGTCGCTGAAGCGAAGCAGCAGCGCGATGCTCCCGTGGCGGCCGCCCGAGAGAGACACGGCGGCTGTCAACGCCATCTCAGACTTGGCCAGCCCAGATTTGGCCATCTCAAGCTTGCGTCGCGCGGATGATGTCGATGACGGCCTTGGACTCCGGCCGCGCCTTGATGAAGTTCTCGTGCTGCGGCGCGACGCGCTTCTTGAAGGCTTCGCGGTCGCATTCGGCCACGGTCACGCCCTTCTCGGTCAAAGCCGTCAGCGCCTCCTTCTCGACCGCAAGCCCGTGGGCGCGCGTGTCGGCCGCGGCCTTCTTGGCGGCATCGAGGAAACCCTCGCGCAGCTTCGGATCCATGCGGTTGTAGGTCACGTCGCTGAAGTAGATCGCGAGCGGCGAGAAATTGTGCTGCGTCAGTGAGTAGAATTTTGCCGTTTCGAAGAACTTGCTGGCCAGAATCGTCGGCGGATCGTGCTCCAGCCCGTCGAGCACGCCGGCCTGCAGCGCCGTGTAGATCTCGCCGAAGGCCAGGGGCGTCGCGGCGGCGCCCATCAGGCGCAGGCATTCCGTGATCACCGGATTCGGCAGCGTCCTGATCTTGAGGCCGGCGAGATCCTCCGGCGTCTTCACCGGCTTCCTCGCGAGCACGCTGCGTGAGCCGAAATTATAGGCCCAGGCGATGATGCGGATGTTGCCACTCTTGAGCAGCGCGTCCTCGATCGGCTTGGCGGCGCCGGAATCGAACGCCTTGGTCTGCTGCGGGAAGCTCGAGAACAGAAAGCCGAGGTCGAAGGTGCCGACCAGCGGCACCAGGTTGGCCGAGATCGACGAGCCCGACACCATGAGGTCGATGACGCCGAGCTTCACCGAATTGATGACGTCGATCTCCTGCCCGAGCTGGTTGTCCGGGAAGAAGGCGACCTCGACCTGCTCGCCGAGCCCGTTGCCCTTCAGGTTCTTGACGAGGTTGTCATAGTAGACGCGGCCGTTGGCGTATTTCGGATCGTTCGGCAGCGAGGAGGAGCATTTCAGCTTCAGCGTCGCCGCTTCGGCGCGACCGATGATGGCAGGAGAGAGAACGAGGCCGGCGGTGACCGCCGTCGACGACTTGATGAACGTGCGACGGCTCACAGGCACGATGGTCATGGCGCGGTCTCTCCCCGAATATTCTTGCTTACGGCCGAGATCGCTGCCACGGCCTGTTGCGCGGACTGTATGGCCAAAGCGACGGGGCAGGCAAGGGTTGCAGCCGGCCGTCGCAAAGCGGCGGGTTGCGAACATCGACGGCATCGGCGCCGTCAAAACAACCATGTTTGTCCGGGATTCTCGATCGGATCGGCCTCGGGGCCGATGTGCGACAGGACGCTTCGCGCAGCAGCACGGATCAATCCAATTGGTGCATGGATCAATGCGCAATTCACATGGATGCCGCCCGAGCGATGCCCCGGCGGCTCCGGCAGACGCCCTGCCCCATTTTGCCGCAGCTTGCAGCGTGATCCAGTGCACAGACAGACGCGTGGCGGCGACCTAGGAATGATGACATCATCGCGCGCATTGCCGATGGAGGTGACACCATGCGCCGTCCGGTCCTTCGCAATTTGTTTCTTGCCTCCAGCCTTGTCGCGCTCACGCAGTTGATAACGCCGACTGACGCCGACGCCGAGGCGCGGCTCGCACTCGTGATCGGCCAATCGGCCTACCGGACCGTGCCGGAGCTGCCCAACGCAGCCAACGACGCCAGGGGCATGACGGAGCTGCTCGGCAATGCCGGCTTCACCGTCACCACGGCGGCCAATTTGGCGCAGAACGAGATGCGCGCTGCAATCTCCGATTTCGCCGGCAAGGTCAGCGCCAGCGGCGCAGACACCGTCGCACTGGTGTTCTATGCCGGCCACGGCCTCCAGATCGACGGCGAGAACTATCTGGTGCCGGTCGATCTCGATCCCAAGCGCGAGGCCGACATTCCACTCCAGGGCGTGCGGCTGAACGATCTGCTCAACACGCTCGGCGCGCTGCCGACGCGGGCACGCATCTTCATGTTAGATGCATGCCGCAACAATCCGTTCCCTGCGCTCAGCGGCGCTGGCCACGGGCTTGCGATCGTCGACACCAAAGCCGGCGCGCCCGGCTCCTTCATCTCCTATTCGACCTCGCCCGGCGCCGAAGCCGAGGACGGCTCCGGCGTCGACAGCCCCTACACCACGGCGGCGCTGACCGTTGCCAAGCAGCCCAATTTGCCGATCGAGGAAGTGTTCAAGCGCATCCGCATCGCCGTGGCGCAATCGACCGACGGGCGGCAGATCCCGTGGGAAAGCTCGTCGCTGACGACCGACTTCAAGTTCTTCGGCGGCGAAAGCAGCGGCGGACAGCCTGCTCTCCCGGGCGCATCCGCCATGGCACTCGCCAGCGGCACGCGCAGCGTCGCGGACTGGCGCAAGGATTTGCAGGGCAAGGAGCCGAAGGCTGCCTATGAGCTGGTGATCGCCGACGACACCGTCGAGGCGTATCAGGCCTATGTCGAGCTCTACGCACAGGCCTCCTACACGCCGCGTCTGCGCACGATCCTGGAGCGTCGGCGCCAGATGCTGGCCTGGGAGCGCGCGACCGCGATCAACACCCGCGCCTCGTTCGAGGCCTATCTGGCGAATTGGGACAACAGCGACCTCGCCGCCACCGCGCGCCGGCTGCTGCTCCGCGTGCAGAACCGCAACTATGCCTTGCCGGTCGCGGCCGCAGCGGCCCCTGCTCCGGTCGCGGTCGCAATGGCCCCGACCTGCCCGTGCTCGGCGCCATCGACACCGGCAACGCCGGTCAATCCGGCGGTGGCGCCCGTCATCAAGAAGCGCGTCGACGACACGCCGCCGAAGCGAAAGGTGGTCGAGACACCGAAGCCGCGCCGGCCGCCGCCCGACGAAGTGGTCTACGAGCGCGCGCCACCCCCTGGCCCGCCACCTGAAGCCGTGGGCGTCGGAATTGGCGTCGGGATTGGTCTCGGCATGGGTATGGGCGGCCGTGGCGGAGGCGGCTACGGACGCGGCGACTACAACCGCGGCAGGTACTGAGCCCCAGTTCACCAAGCGAATGGATGTCCGCAGGCCCTGCCTGCGGACATTTCTGTTGATGGTGAGCGGCCAGCAACTCTCGTGCCCCGGACGCGGCGCTCCCGGCGATGCGAAGCATCGTCCGGTGCGGTGCGGTGCGCTGCAGAGCCGGGACACGCAGATCGTGGACATTCGCGAAATGCTGTAGTCTGAGCGACGCCAGCCTTTTCGGGGATTCCATATCGATGCCGCACGACGCGCCCGCCAAGAACTCATGGCCGCTGTTCCGGTCACTCGCGTCCTATTCCCTGCCCGGCGACCTCATGGCGGGCCTGACGCTGGCGGCGATTGCGATCCCCGAGCAGATGGCCACGGCGCGGCTCGGCGGTTTTGCGCCGCAGATCGGCTTCTTCGCGTTCATGGCCGGCTCGTTCGGCTTCGCATTGCTCGGCGGCAATCGCTTCCTGTCCTGCGGCGCGGATTCCACGATCACGCCGATCTTCGCCGGCGGACTTGCCGCGCTCGCGGCCACCGGCTCGCCTGAGTATCAGGGGCTTGCGATCGCGCTGGCGCTGATGGTCGGCGCGATGATGCTGGCCAGCGGCGCTTTCCGCCTCGGCGGCATCGCCAATCTTTTGTCCGTACCGGTGATGGTCGGCTTCCTCGCCGGCATCTCCGTCCACATCATCGTCTCGCAACTGCCGGGCGTGCTCGGGCTTCCATCACCAAGCGGGCCGACACTCGAACGCATCGGCGTGCTCGCGACCGAACTCGGCCGCACCAACCCCTTCACGCTCAGCATCGGGCTCGGTGTGCTCGCCGTGGTCTTCATCGCCGAGAGGGTCAGCGCGAAAATTCCGGGCGCGCTGATCGGGCTCGTCGCCGCGACGCTGGCCACAATCGCGCTCGGCCTCGAAAGCAAGGGCGTCAGCGTCGTCGGCGCGGTGCCGGGCACGCTGCCGCGGCCGACCTTGCCTGACCTGGCGCCGGAGCTGTGGGTGCGCCTGGTGCCGCTCGCCTTCGTCATCACCGTCGTCGTAATGGTGCAGACCGCCGCGACGACGCGGTCGTTCCCGTCCGATCCCGACAAGCCTGCCGATGTCGACCGCGACTTCCTCGGTGCGGGCGCGGGCAGCGTGCTGTCCGGCCTGTTCGGCGCGTTTCCGGTCAATGCCAGCCCGCCGCGAACCGGGATCGTTGTCGAGACCGGCGGACAATCGCAGCTCGCGGGCCTTGCGGCGGCGCTGATCGTGCTGGCGCTGCTCGCCTTCGGGACCGGATTGTTGCGGCACGTTCCCGACGCCGCACTCGGCGGCATCCTGCTGTTCGTCGCGCTGCGGATCATCCGCACGAAGCAGATCGTGACGATCTATCGCCAATCCTTCAGCGAGTTCCTGCTGGTCGTCGCCACTGCCGCGCTGATCATCGTGCTGCCGATCCAGCAGGGCGCCTTCCTCGGCATCGTGCTGTCGCTGCTGCACGGCATCTGGAGCACGACGCGCGCGCGGCTCGTCGAGTTCGAGCGCGTGCCGGGCACCACGATCTGGTGGCCGGCGCATCCGCACATCACCGGCGAGCGCATCGCCGGCGTCGCCGTGATCGGGCTCCAGGCGCCGCTGTCCTTCCTCAACGCGCCGGGTTTTCGCAGCGACGTGGCCAAGGTGCTCGGCACGTCGACACCGCAGCTGCTGGTGCTGGAGGCGAGCGGCATGGTCGAGATCGACTTCACCGCCGCGCAGATCCTGCTCGACGTCTTCAAGGCGTGCAGCGAACAGGGCGTCACCGTCGCGCTGGCGCGGCTCGAATCGGTGCGCGCGCAGAACGCGTTCGAACGTTTCAGACTGTTCGACGCCCTGCCCCGCGAACACGTCTTCCACAGCGTCGATGAAGCCGTGCGCAAGCTGGCGAAATAACCACCGCCTTCACTCGGTCCGCCGCCCCAAAGGGAGCGATACTTTTGGTCGCCGGCCAGTTCGCGGAGTAAGACCATGGCCGCCGCGTCAAAGCTAGCACTTGATTTCCTGCTGCGACGGGCGACAATGATGTCGCGCCAGCTTCCGGTACCGAACTTCATATAAGACGGGGAAAACCCGCTTGGCCGCGGCTATACCGTCGCTGCGCGGGAGGGATCGTTATGACGGTAGGGTTCAAGCGCTGGCTGCAGCGCCGACATGATCCAGGCCGCCGATCGTATCGCCGTTACGATTGGGTGCGATGCAATCGCGCCGCTGCTCCGCGAAGAACGCCCCCTGGTTCGCGGCGAACTCGCCACCCCGGCGCTGCAAGTGGAACGCCACCAAATGATCATCGAGCCAATACATTGCGGACGTTGTCGCGGGCGCATGCGTTGGGCCACGGAGGCGCGATAGACTGAAAGAGACTCCAAGCCGGCGCAAGACTGGCCGTAGAGCATCAACTCGGACACATCGAGGGAGGGATGCATGACGACAGTAACCCGACGTAACGTCCTCAAGGGCGGTACCGCGCTTGCGGGCGGCATGGCCGGAATCCTGGCGGTTGGTAGGGCGCCCGCCTATGCGCAAGCCGCCACGGTGCACTGGCTGCGCTGGACCGACTTCGTTCCAGCGTCAGATCAGTTGCTGCGCAACGAAATCGCCAAGGAGTGCGAGAAAGCGCTCGGCATAAAGCTCAATATCGAGACCATCAACGCCAACGACATCCAAGCCCGTGTCACCTCGGCGATCCAGTCCGGGTCCGGCCCCGACATCGTCTGCGTCCTCAATAATTGGGGGCAACTTTACGGCGAAAGCGTCGTAGACGTCAGCGACATCGCGGAAGCACTCGGCAAGAGCCAGGGCGGCTTCTACGAAACATCCCGCGCTGTCGCCAATGACGGCAAGAAGTGGATCGCAGTGCCGTGGTCCATCGTCGGCTTGCAGATCGCGTACCGAAAGTCCTGGTTTGCCGAGATCGGCTACACGGACGGAAAATTCCCCCAGACGTGGGAGGAGTATCGCGAGGCCGGCAAGAAGCTGAAGGCAAAGGGACGGCCAATCGGCCAAACGCTGGGTCACACCTTCGGCGATGCGCCCGCCTTCGCCTACCCCTACCTGTGGTCCTGGGGCGGCAAGGAGGTCGAGGCAGACGGCAAGGCGATTGCGCTGAATAGCCCGGCAACCGTCGAGTCGGTTAAATTCATGGTGGCCTTCTGGAAGGACGCCCACGACGAAGGCGGGCTCGCCTGGGACGATTCCAACAACAACCGCGCTTTTCTGTCCGGGACATGCAGCGCCACGCTCAATGGCGCCTCGATCTACATCGAGACTCTGCGCAAGCCGGATACCTACAAGACGGAGGCCGGCGGGCCGCTGAAGGACGACATCCTGCATGCCGCGCTGCCCAAGGGCCCCGGCGGACAGTTCAGTTATCACGTCCCGTTCTCGAACCTCCTGATGGGTTATTCGAAGAACCAGGATGCGGCGAAGAAGTTCCTTGGCTGGATTCATTCCAAGGATGTCTACGACAAATGGTTCGTCTCCCAGAAGGGCTTCTCTGTCGGCCCGACCACGGATTGGGAAAAGCACAAGCTGTGGGGCGACGACCCGATCATGCTGCCCTACAAGCAAGCCGCGCGCACAGGGCGCTTCGCTGGCTACGAGGGACCCTCTACCCGCAGGGCAGCCGAAATCGTGACCAAGTACGTCATCGTCGATATGTACGCAAAGGCCGTCCAAGGCATGCCCCCCGAGGACGCCGTGAAATGGGCAGAGGCTGAGCTCAAGAAGGTCTACGTCTGAGGATAAGCCGCCCCCCGCCCATTTTTCGAGGGGCGGCGGAATCTTCCGGCCGACGAGGATCGAACATGGCGATCAGCGCGGTTTCCGACACCACGCTCCGCGAGGCGCCCCCTCCCCGGCGGCACCGTTTGCTCGAGGACGAGCGCTGGCTGGCGTTCGTGCTGCTGGTGCCGACCATCGTGCTGCTCGGCATGTTCATTGCCTATCCCTTCATGCGAGGGATATTGCTGTCGGTTACCAGCTCGCGCGTCGGTGTTCCCGGCGACTTCGTCGGCCTCGCTAACTTCTACAAAATCTTCAATGACGGGATCTTTCGCACCGCCGTTTACAATACCTTCCTCTATACGGGCGTGACCACCGTCTTCAAGCTGGCGCTAGGGCTGTGGCTGGCGATGCTGCTCAACCGTAATTTCCGCGGCAAGGCATTTACCCGTGCTTTCATCCTGCTGCCATTCATTATTCCGACCGTGCTCTCGACTTTCGCCTGGAAGTGGATGTTCGACCCGACGTTCAGCGTTCTCAATTGGCTCCTCTACCATCTCGGTTTGATCGCCGGGCGGATCAATTGGCTGGGCGATCCGGATCTCGCGATGATCTCGATTATCATCGTCAACATCTGGCGCGGGGTGCCGTTCTTCGCCATCAGCTTGCTCGCCGGCCTGCAGACCATCAGTCCCGAACTCAACGAGGCCGCCGCCATCGACGGCGCCAAGCCGTGGCAGCGGTTCTGGCACATCACCTGGCCGCTGCTGTTGCCCGTGACCATGGTCGTAATGCTGTTCTCGGTGATTCAGACGTTCGCCGATTTCCAGATTGTCTATGTGATGACGGGCGGCGGGCCGGCCAACGCAACGCACCTGTTCGCCACCTACGCCTATCAGATCGGCGTCGGCACAGGCCTCCTAAGCGAGGGCGCCGCCATCTCGCTCGCCATGTTTCCGGTCCTGTTTCTGGTCGTCGTCATCCAACTTCTCTACATCCGCCGCGTGGAGGTTCGCTGAGCCATGATCGAAGGCGCAAGGTGGCGAAAGTGGGTGTTCTTCTACGTCCCTATGACGTTGTTCCTGCTTTTCCTGCTGTTCCCGTTTTACTGGATGGTGATCACTTCGGTGCGGCCGGACGGCGAGCTTTACCGCCCCTGGAATTCGAGCAACTACAATCCGTTCTGGACCTGGAAACCGACCTTGGACCATGTCAGGTACCTGTTCGAGGAGACGCTGTTCGCATCGTGGCTGTGGAACACGACGTTCATCGCGCTCGCATCAACCGCCATCTCGCTCGTGTGCGGTGTGTTCGCCGGCTATGCTCTGTCGCGGCTGAACTTTCCATTTGCCGGCAGCCTGGGCACCGCCATCTTCATTACCTATCTGGTGCCTCAGACGCTGCTGTTCATTCCGCTGGCAGAGATCATACGCAACTATCGGCTGGGTGACACGCCTTGGTCACTGATCCTGACCTATCCGACCTTTCTTATTCCATTCTGCACCTGGATCATGATGGGCTACTTCAAGGCGGTACCGAAGGAGCTCGAGGAATGCGCGCGTATTGACGGCGCCTCGCGCTGGCAAGCGATGCTCTACATCGTCATCCCAGTGGCGATCCCGGGCATCCTCTCGGCCGGCATCTTCGCTTTCACGCTGTCGTGGAATGAGTTCATCTACGCGCTCGTTTTCCTGTCCTCGCCGGAGCAGAAGACCGTGCCGGTCGGCGTCACGTCGGAGCTGATCCGCGGCGATGTATTCTACTGGGGGCCGCTGATGGCTGGGGCCCTGCTTGGATCGATACCGGTTGCTATCGCCTATTCGTTCTTCGTCGAGCACTACGTCGCGGGATTGACCGGATCAGTGAAGGGCTGACAGCACCGCGGATCGCAGGGATTCGAAAGCGCGCATAGCGACAGCGCATAATCCGCTGGAGGCAGGTGGAAGCGAATGGGCCAGGTCGTCCTCAAGGGGATCAACAAGTTCTTTGACAACGTGCACGCTGTCAAAGACGTCAATCTGCAGATCCGCGACAAGGAATTCATGGTGTTCGTCGGCCCCTCCGGCTGTGGCAAGACGACGACGCTCAGGATGATCGCCGGGCTCGAAGCGATCAGTTCCGGCGATATCTCCATCGACGGCAACGTGGTCAATGAATTGGCACCCATGGACCGTGACATCGCCATGGTGTTCCAGAATTACGCTCTGTACCCGCACATGACCGTGTACGACAACATGGCGTTCGGCCTGAAGATGCGCAAATTCGAAAAACCCGAGATTGACAAGCGCGTACTGGAGGCGGCTGACATCCTCGGCATCGGCGAATTGCTCACGCGCAGGCCACGCCAGCTCTCAGGCGGCCAGCGCCAGCGCGTGGCGTTAGGCCGTGCTATCGTGCGCCACCCCCGCGTGTTCCTGTTCGACGAGCCGCTGTCGAACCTCGATGCCAAGCTGCGGGTGCAGATGCGCGTTGAGCTGAAGAAGCTACATCTGCGTCTCGGGACCACAGCCATTTACGTTACTCACGATCAGGTCGAGGCTATGACGCTGGGCGACCGGGTCGTCGTCATGAAAGACGGCGTGGTGCAGCAAGTGGGGGAGCCGCTCGAACTCTACAATCATCCCTCCAACAAGTTCGTCGCCGGCTTCATAGGCTCCCCAGCCATGAATTTCGCGGCCGTTACGGTGACCGAGGCGAACGGATCGCTGATTGCCGAGAACTCCGGCCTCCGCATCAAGCTGCCGGACGAGACCGCGCAGCGGCTGCGCGGTTGTACCGGACGCAAGGTCATGCTCGGCGTGCGGCCGGAGGACCTCACCGTGGCGGGTAGCTTTGATCTCGGCCACCCATGCTTTGATGCTGTGATTGAGGTGGTCGAGCAACTCGGCTCGGAAATCCTGCTCGATATGAAGGTCGGCGAGAGTATCATGGTGGCGAGCGTCGAGCCGACCGCGAGGGTGAGGGTGGGCGACAAGCTGCGCGTTGCCATGCGGCCTTCCAGGCTTCATGTTTTCGACGCGCAGACCGAGGCGGCCATCTAACGCCGGCAGAGGATCAATTCCACCGGTGAGCGGGAATTCGCCTTCTTGTCACCAGCTTCGATGACGCCCGGAGAGCGCGATGGCACTTGGCTCGTTGCCGGGCACACCGGATTTACGAGTACACGCCTCTAGGCCAGGGTCGGATGATCCCGCTGCACCGTCTCCCGGATCCAGCTGGCATGGATCGCGCGAAACAGGATTTGCGCGGTCTTGAGGTCGTTCGCCTTCATGCAGAGATCGACGATGCGATGGACTGCGTCATCGCGCATCAGCCCGTCGGAGATCTTCATCGCGATTTCCATCGCGACCTGGGCCGCGCGTTCATAGCGCTCACCTTCGCGCTTGTCGTTGCGCGCCGAACCGGCCGCGCTCGCGGCTGCGGCGTCACAGATCGCGCGGATGCGCTCGGCGGCCTCGATGTCGCCGAGCGGTCCTTCGATCGTCTCGTCCCAGATGTCCGCCGGCTTCTGCTTTGCGAACCACTTCATCGCCCCGTCACCAATGGTCTTCCGGCCGCCGTAGTTCCGCGCTCCCGCCTCGCCCAGCATAGAGAGGCCGATCGAGATCGGCGAGGCGATTTTTCCGCCATGCATTATCGATATGCAGTCAGGACGTCCGACGTGGTCCGATGGCCTCGAACTGCGCCTTCTGCTCGTCGTTCAGCGTGGCGTAGAAATCCTCCAGCGCTGCGCGAACCGACTTGACGCCGTCGAGCATCGTGTCGAGCCGCTTGCGAACCGCCGCCATTCGCGCCGGCGGCGTCATCACGTCGCTGGGCTCGCAGGCCGCCTTGAGCGATGCGCTGACCTTCGCGCTGGTATCCTGGAGCACCTGTAGCGCAGCACGCTGGGTGTCGTTGGGATGAAGCCTCGCCTCGATATCGGCGCTTGGCCAATCGAGCGCAGCAGGCGACGCGCAATTCTGGACCAGCGATCCCCCGGTGTTGCTGGAAGCCGTCGCACGACGCTGATCCTCGGCCAGCGCATTGAAGCGCGCCTTCTGCTCGTCGGTGAGCGAGCCGTAGAATCGATCGAGGGCGGGCTGAACGAGATCGACGGCTTTCTCCATCGCCTCGATGCGCTGCTGCATCGCCGTCAGCCGACCTGGCGCTGTCGCCGCGACCTGCGACGGGCAGGACGCGCGGATCATCTCGGACGCCTGGATCGAGGCATTGCCGAGTTCGTCGAGGCTTGCGCCTTGCGCCTCGGTCGGCTGCACAGCGGCGGCGATCTGGTCGATCGGCAGACCGACGATTTCGCGGCGGTCGCTGCCGCAAAGCCGATCCAGCGGGACGCCGCGCGCCTGGCGCCGTCCCTGCGGCCGCTGCGGCAGATAGGACGAGAGACCGTCATAGCCATAGGGCCCGAAGATGCCGGCATAGATGTCCGGATAGCCGTAGCCCCAGAAGCCGAGACCATCGCCCCAGATCGTGTAGTCGTAGAGATCGTTGTAGGCGAACGGCCAGAACAGCGGTCCGACCCAGCCATAACCGCCACCCGCATGTTGCCACCACCCGCTGCTGGCGCCGTGCCAGCCGGCCAGTGCGGCCGCCGCTGCGATCTGGGCGCGCGCGGCCGGATTGCTGATCAGACGGCCGTTGCGGAAGGCGCTGGAATGCGCGTTGAGGGCGTTGCGAAAATTCGCAGGACGGACGGCTGCATTGCGGATCTGGCCGAAGTTCGGACCGCGATGTCGCGCGCCAGTTGCGAAGCGGGGCCCGCCATGATGCCCGCCGGCATGCGCGTGCCCGAAGCCATGACCACCAAAATGGCCACCACCATGATGACCACCACCATGATGACTGCCGCCGTGATGGCCACCGCCATGCCCGCCTCCGTGCCCACCACCATGGCCGCCACCGTGCCCGCCCTTGCCCAGAGCCGCGCCCGCCAGCATGCAGGCAAGCGCCATCACGGCAATTCCAATGACAGGTCGCAACATCGCATCCTCCCGCAGAGCCGCGCCATTGAGGCATCGGAAATTGACGGGATTGGAACCGGCCTGACTGCCGAAAGTTCCGCGATCGCGACGGAGCCGCGCGCTATGCCTCCGGCACGATCTTGCCGGGATTGAAGATATTCAGCGGATCGAGCGCCTTTTTCAGCGCCCGCATCGCGTCGAGCGCTTCGGGGCCGAGTTCCGCCTTGAGATATTTCTGCTTGCCCTGGCCGATGCCGTGCTCACCGGTGCAGGTGCCGTCCATCGCCTGCGCGCGCTCGACCAGGCGATGCATGAACTCCTCGCCGCGCGCCATCTCGTCGGCATCGTTGGTGTCGCAGACCAGCGAGCAGTGGAAATTGCCGTCACCGACATGGCCGACGATCGGCGACAGCAGGTTGAGGCGCTTGAGATCTTCCTCGGTCTCGCCGACGCAATCGGCAAGCCGCGAGATCGGCACGCAAACGTCGGTTGCAACCACGCCGATGCTGTCGCCGGGCCGCAGCGCCTTCACCGACCAATAGGCGTCGTGCCGCGCCTGCCACAGCTTGGTGCGATCTTCCGGCTTGGTGGTCCAGGAGAAATCGCCGCCGCCGCAATCCTTTGCGATCTCGCCGAAGGCCTTGGACTGCTCGCCGACCTCGACCTCGCTGCCGTGGAATTCCATCAGCAGCAGCGGCGTTTCCGGCAGCGTCAGCTTCGAATAGGCGTTGCAGGCCTTCACCTGCGCGGCGTTGAGCAGCTCGATGCGCGCCACGGGAATGCCGGTCTGGATCGCCAGGATCACGGCCTGACACGCCCCGTGCACGGTCTCGAACGACACCGCGCCGGCCGCGATCGTGTCAGGGATGCCGCGCAGGCGAATGGTCAGCTCGGAGATGATGCCGAGCGTGCCTTCGGCGCCGACGAACAGATGCGTCAGGTCGTAGCCGGCGGATGATTTCTTGGCGCGCGTACCTGTCGTGATGATCTCGCCGTCGCCGCGCACGACCTTCAAAGCGAGCACGCTGTCGCGCATGGTGCCGTAGCGCACCGCGTTGGTGCCGGAGGCGCGGGTCGAGGCCATGCCGCCGAGCGAAGCATCCGCGCCGGGGTCGATGGGGAAGAACAGGCCCTGGTCGCGCAGATGCTCGTTCAACGCCTTGCGGGTGACGCCGGGCTGGATCACGCAGTCGAGGTCCTCGGCATGCACCGCGAGCACCTTGTTCATGTCGCGCAGGTCGATCGAGATGCCGCCGGCGGGCGCGTTGACCTGGCCCTCGAGCGAGGTGCCGGTGCCGAAGGCGATGACGGGCACGCGGTTCCTGGCGCAGATCCGCACCACGTCCTGGATGTCGGCGGTCTCCTGCGCCATCACCACGCCGTCCGGCGGCTGGTTGACGATCCACGTGGTGGTATGGCCGTGCTGCTCGCGAACGGCCTGCGAGGTGATGAGGCGGTTGCCGAACCGCGCGGCAAGCTGCTCCAGCGCGCTTGCGAGGGCTTTCGGCTCGACCCGCGGCGGATTATTGGTGATGGTCGTACCCACGGACATTCCTCCCGACAGAAGAACCGTGGCAAAGGACATCTGACCGGTCAAGTCAAGCGACCGCGCGCATAGCAGGAAAGACACATGCCGGAGACCGCCGCTGCCGAGCCGTTCCGCTCGTCGATCATGCAGATCGAGCCGCAATGGATCGACTATAACGGTCATCTCAACATGGCCTATTACAACGTGATGTTCGACCGCGCGATCGACCAGATGTGGTTACAGCTCGGGATCGGGCCGGGCTACATGAAGGAGCGAGGCGGCTCGACCTTCACTGCCGAATGCCATGTGCGGTATCTGCGCGAGATCCACCTCGGCGATCCCGTGCAGGTGTCGGTCTGGCTGCTCGAAGCCGACGACAAGCGGCTGCATACGTTCCAGGAGTTGCGGCACGCGACCGAAGGCTGGCTGTCGGCGACCTCCGAAAACATGTCGCTCCACATCGACATGGGCTCGCGAAAGGTGGCGGCCTTTCCGCCCGATATCCGGCAGCGCATCGCAGCCGTCGTGGGCGCCCACGGCGCCGTGCCGCGGCCCGAGGGCATCGGCCGGAACGTGGCGATGCCCTCGAAGCGGTAGCTGAACAGCTCGCTCTAACCCCTCATCCTGAGGAGCCCGCGAAGCGGGCGTCTCGAAGGATGCAAGGCCACAGTCGGGCCTTCATGGTTCGAGACGCGCGTTCCGCGCTCCTCACCATGAGGATCACACCTATATCCTTCGTCCGCGCGCTAGTCCCACCACGGCCGAGACCAGGAACAGCACGACCGCGATAAAGAAGATGATCTTGGCGATCTCGATCGAGGCGCCGGCGATGCCGCCGAAGCCCAGGATGCCGGCGATCAGCGCGATAACCAGAAACGTCACAACCCAGCCTAGCATGGTCAAACCCTCGTCTTGATGTCTGTCTGCGTTGGCGCGGCTGGCCGCGCCACCTGTCCAGACAATCTCGACGCGGGAACGATGGTTCCGGCCCACGCAAGCTGGAAATTCGCCCTCGCCGGGGGAACAAATCGGCCCGCCGCGCACGTGGAAAACCTCGGCCCGGCGCCCCATATAGGGACCAATCCCTGTTAAGAAGGCTCCCTTCCACCACCCCGCGGTGCCATCGTGGGGCCAATGATTCGCATGACCGAGCCGAGCAAAATCACCAGCGTACCCGACCACCAGCCCGCAGCCGGCGGCATCGCCGCGCGTGCGCGCGCCTCCGTGGGCCCGAAATATCTGTCCGGGCTCAATCCCGAGCAGCGCGACGCCGTGGAGACGCTGGACGGCCCGGTTCTGGTCCTGGCCGGCGCCGGCACCGGCAAGACGCGCGTGCTGACCACGCGCATCGCCCACATCCTCAGCCAGGGCCGCGCCCGCCCCGCCGAGATCCTGTCGGTGACCTTCACCAACAAGGCCGCGCGCGAGATGAAGCACCGGCTCGGCCAGATGCTCGGCCACGCGGTCGAAGGCATGCCGTGGCTCGGCACGTTCCACTCCATCGGCGGCCGCATCCTGCGCACCCATGCCGAGCTGGCGCAGCTCAAATCAAACTTCACCGTGCTCGACACCGATGACCAGGTGCGGCTGCTCAAGCAGTTGTTGCAGGCCGACAATATCGACGACAAGCGCTGGCCGGCACGCATGCTGGCCGGCCTGATCGACGGCTGGAAGAACCGCGGCCTGACGCCGTCGCAGGTGCCGTCAGGCGAAGCCGCCGTGTTCGCCAACGGCAAGGGCGGCAAGCTCTATGCGAGCTACCAGGAGCGGCTGAAGATCTTGAACGCCGCCGATTTCGGCGATCTGCTGCTGGAGGACATCCGGATCTTCCGCGAGCATCCGGACATCCTGCGGCAATACCAGCAGCGCTTCAAATTCATCCTGGTCGACGAATATCAGGACACCAACGTCGCGCAATATCTGTGGCTGCGGCTGCTGTCGCAGGCGCCGACGTCTCCCTCGTTCACCTCTCCCCGCGTGCGGGGAGAGGTCGCATCGCAAAGCGATGCGGGTGAGGAGGACTCTCCGCAGACTGAACTCGTGGAGACAGCCCCTCACCCCGACGCTCTCAGCGCGAGCGAAGCTCGTCGCGACCCCGCAAGCGGGGCGAGGGAGCAGACGCCCCACGTCAAAAACATCTGCTGCGTCGGCGACGACGACCAGTCGATCTATGGCTGGCGCGGCGCCGAGGTCGACAACATCCTGCGCTTCGACCACGATTTCCCCGGCGCCAAGGTCATTCGCCTCGAGCGCAATTACCGCTCGACCGGCCACATCCTCGCCGCCGCCTCGCACCTGATCGCACACAACGAAGGCCGGCTCGGCAAGACGCTGCGCACCGAGGACCATGACGGCGAGAAGGTCACCGTCACCGGCTCGTGGGATTCGGAAGAGGAAGCCCGCGGCATCGGCGAGGAGATCGAGCAGATCCAGCGCCAGGGCGACAAGCTCAACGAGATCGCGATCCTGGTGCGTGCCTCCTACCAGATGCGCGAGTTCGAAGATCGTTTCGTCACGCTTGGCCTGCCCTACCGCGTGATCGGCGGCCCGCGCTTCTACGAGCGCGCCGAAATCCGCGACGCGCTGGCTTATCTGCGCGTGATCAATTCACCGGCCGACGATCTCGCCTTCGAGCGCATCGTCAACGTGCCCAAGCGCGGCCTTGGCGACGCCACCGTGCAGATGCTGCACGACCACGCCCGCAAGCGCCGCATCCCGCTGTTCGAAGCGGCGCGCGCGGTGGTCGAGACCGACGAGTTGAAGCCGAAGGCGCGCGGAAGCTTGCGCGACGTCGTCGCCCAGTTCGACCGCTGGCGTGCCCAGCGCGAGGTCACCGCGCACACCGATCTCGCCCAGATCGTGCTCGACGAGAGCGGCTATACCGAGATGTGGCAGAAGGACCGCTCGGCGGATGCCGCGGGCCGGCTGGAGAACCTGAAAGAGCTGGTGCGCTCGATGGAGGAGTTCGAGAACCTGCAGGGGTTCTTGGAGCACATCTCGCTGGTGATGGATCGCGACGGCGGCGCCGAGGAAGACGCGGTGTCGCTGATGACGCTGCATTCCGCCAAGGGTCTCGAATTCGACAACGTGTTCCTGCCCGGCTGGGAGGAAGGCCTGTTCCCGAGCCAGCGCACGCTGGACGAACAGGGCCGCGCCGGCCTCGAGGAAGAGCGCCGGCTCGGCCATGTCGGCCTGACCCGCGCGAGGCGCCGCGCAAAGATCTACTTTGCGACCAACCGACGGATCCATGGCACCTGGTCGACCACGATCCCGTCGCGCTTCCTCGACGAATTGCCGTCCGCCAATGTCGAGATCACGGAATCCAAGGGCGGCTCGGCCTGGGGCGGCACCGGCGGCTACGGCGCCTCGCGTTTCGACGACATGGAGGCGTTCGGTTCCACCTATTCGACCCCGGGCTGGCAGCGCGCCCAGGCCAACCGCAACCGGGGCGGCGGCCGCAGTGGCGGCGGCCAAGGCGGCTTCGAGGAACAGGCCTCGTCGTTCTCCTCCTCATCCGGCCCGGATTTCGGCAGCTTCTCCTCACGCCGCCGCGGGCCGATGACGATCGAGGGCGAGCTGGTCGCCAAATCCACCGGCACCACCTCGGAATTTTCCCTCTCCGACCGCGTCTTCCACCAGAAATTCGGCTACGGCCGCGTCACCAAGATCGACGGCAACAAGCTCACCATCGCCTTCGACAAGGCCGGCGAGAAGAAGGTCGTGGATAGCTTCGTGCAGCGGGCGTGAGGCTTGCCATGCCTCCGTACGTCGCCATCATCGAGGACGCCGGCCCGGACGACCCCGTCAGCTTGTGGTTTCCCGACCTGCCGGGCTGCATTTCCGGCGGCGACGACGTCGACGAGGCCCTGGAGAGTGCGCCCGAGGCGCTCGCATTTTATGCGCAGGAGCTGAGCGCGGACGGCCGCCAGCTTCCCCCGCCGCGGACATTGGACGAGCTCAAGGCCGACCCTGCTGTGGCCGACGACCTCAGGAAACACACGGTCGCCCTGATCGAATGGCCGCCCCTCCCTGAGGCCGAGTGAGGACTGTTCGCCGCACTGGCCGGACGTTCGACAGTTCTCACCCGAACGCCCCTTGACCACCGCGAACTTCCCCGTATCAGATGCGCCCATGGTCCGGGGCTCCATCACACTGATCTTGCTGGCATTGGTTATGCCGTCGCTTGCGGCGGCGGAGACCATGAGCTTTGGCGATTCGATCGGGCTCCTGGCCAAGAGCTGCGGCGCGGAAATCGTCGCCAATTGCCGCGGCGTCAACCCGGACTCGACCCGGCTGAAAGAGTGCCTGTCCCGCAACCGCGACGTGCTCTCCCAGCAATGCCAGAGCGACTATCTCGGCGCCTTCGATGCCATCCAGAAGCGCGTCGCCGCGCGCGTCACGGTGGCGAACGCCTGCCAGCGCGAGATCGTCAAGGTCTGCGGCGGCTCGACCAAGGAGACCAGCAAGTCGATCCCCTGCCTGGTCACGACGCCCAAGGGCATCAGCAACAACTGCCTGAAGGCCGTCGACGACGCGGGGTATCGGTGATGCGCGCGAACGGAATCGCCATCACGCTGGTCGTGGTCCAGGTCCTGGCCCTGCTCGCGGGCGCAGCAAGCGCGCAGACGGCGGCGCCGACGCGTGACGACATCGTCGGCAAGCTGAACCATTTCGAACAGGCCGCCGAGGTCGACCTTCCCGCGCTGAAGCAGCAGGTGATGGAGCGCGCCAAGGCCAGGATCAAGAACGATCCGGGTCCGGTGAACCGGCCGCTGATCGCGCCTGATCTCGCCAACCTGCCCGCCTTCAACGCGCAGATCCAGTTCGACGCCGACACGCCGATCATCCAGCCGACCTCCTACCAGACCGTCGGCCGCATCGCGGACGCGCTGGTTAACTCCTCGCTGCTGCCGTACACGTTCCTGATCGTCGGCCATGTCGAATCCAATGCGAAGACGCGCGAGGCCAATGCGATCCTGAGCCAGCGACGCGCCGATGCGATCCGTGACGTCCTGGTGAACACCTTCAAGATCTCGACCAAGCGGCTGCATCCGATCGGCCTCGGCGAGGAGCAGTTTCTCGACCGGGCCAAGCCGACCTCGGCGGTCAACGGTCAGTTGCAAATCCTGACCTATGCCAAGGTGCCGGAGGAGGCGCCTGCGCATCCAGCTGCGGCGCCTGGGCCTGCGGCGAAAAAGCCCGCCAAGAAGCGCTGAACGAGATCACCTCCCCTGACGGAACTCTTTGAAGTTCCGACCGTTTTGCGGCCTGTCGAAAGCGCAACAGCCATGCTTTGCGCGACACGCGAGCCGGTTTGTGCACTGCCCTATCAGGTGCTATAGCCTGTTCTCGCCCTTCCCAGACCCCATGCTGCACGAGACCGAGATGGCTGGTTATTTTCAACGCCAACTGGCCGATTACGTCGAATATCATCGCGATCCCTGGAACTGCGCGATGCACGTGGTCGGAATCCTCCTGCTCTTCACCGGCGCCGTGCTGCCGCTCACTCTCGTGCGTTTTCCCATCTTCGGGATCGAGGTGAGCTTGGCCGTGGTTGCGGCCCTGCCGGTGCTGGTTTACTGGCTGATGCTGGACGCCGGGATTGGGCTCGGCATCCTCGCCGCGATGATCGTGCTGCTTTCGGTCGCAACCGCAATCGGCAATCAGGCCTCGATCGTCATGATGTGGTCGATTTTTGCGCTGCTGATCGGATCTGGCGTCGCAGCGCAGATCGTGGGCCACAGGGTTTTCGAGGAACGGCAGCCGTCGATGGTCGACCACCCCGCGCATTTCCTGCTTGGACCGATGTTTGTCATGGCGAAATTATTCATTGCACTGGGCTTCCGTCGCGACCTTGCCGCGATTTTGGCGCCTGTTCCGACCAATTCCCTTTCAACCCGATAGCTCTAGAAGCGAAACAGTAAACCTTCTGCATGGCTCTCGTACTGGTTACCGGTGGCAGCGGCTTCATCGGACATCATCTCGTAGAAGCGCTCCGCGCCCGTGGGCAGCGGGTACGCGTTCTCGATGTCCGTGCGCCGGCCGCGGCGAACGCGGACGTTGAACACATCCACGGCTCGGTGCTGGACGGTACCGCGGTGGACGCGGCGATCGCCGGTGTCGATCAGGTCTATCACCTCGCCGGCCTGCCCGGCATGTGGGTCGCCAACAAGCAGGACTTCCACGACGTCAATTGCCGCGGCACCGAAATCGTGCTTGCCGCGGCGATGAAGCGCGGCGTGTCGCGCTTCCTGCACTGCTCGACGGAATCGATCCTGTTCCCCTATTCCAACCTCAACGGCGTGGCCGCCGAAGAGGCGCTGCAGCCGGCCGATGCGATGCCCGGCGCCTATACGCGGTCGAAGTCGCTCGCCGAGCACCACGCCGCGAAGGCGGCGGCCGCGGGCTTTCCGCTCGTGATCGGCACGCCGACCATGCCGATCGGCGCCGCCGACCACAACCTGACGCCGCCGACCGCAATGCTGTGGTACTTCCTCCAGAAGAAGGTGCAGCCGCATCTCAACTTCCTGGTCAATCTCGTCGATGTCCGCGACGTCGCGATGGGCCTTGTGCTGACCATGGAGCGCGGCCGCATCGGCCAGCGCTACATCCTCGGCGGCGACTGCGTCCCGCTCGGCAACATCCTGCGGATGATGTCGGCGATGAGCGGCCGCCGGCAGTTCCCGGTCGTCGTGCCCGGCAAGATCGCCGAGCTCTCCGCGATCATGCTCGAATCCATCTCCGATCGCATCACGCGCCGGCCGCCCAACGGCACCGCCGAGGGCGTGCGCATCGCGCTTGCCGCGAGCGACCTCTCGATCGGCAAGGCGCGCACCGAGCTCGGCTACGCGCCGCGCCCGATCGAACCGGTCTTGCGCGAAACCATCACCCATCTGCTCGCCCGCAACGGCCAGCGGCCCTCCGGCGCCATCGAGCATCACGCGCTTTCCTCGCGCGCGAGCTAAGGCCTCCGCCCAAACGCAAAGAACCTTCATGTCCTTCGATTTCAGCAAGCTTCTCTCCGTGGCCTGGGGTGGCTGGACCACGACCTGGCCGACCGAACTCCTGGCCTTGATCTGGCTCGCCTTTCTCGCCAGCTGGGTCGGCGCCTCGTTCTGGCAGGGCCGCACCCAGAAGCAGGTCATGACGCTGGAGTCGCAGCGCTATCGCCTGCCGATCCTGGTCGGCGGAATCCTGTACACGCCGTGGGTTGCACAGGTCCTGGGCTGGAAGCCGCTCTGGGTGCTCGGCAACACCGGCATCTACATCGCCGCGGTCCTCTCGGCCGCCGGCATCGCCTTCGCCTGGTGGGGCCGGCTGCATCTCGGAAAATTCTGGTCCAACACCATCACCCACAAGGAAGACCACCGCGTTATCGACACTGGCCCCTACGGCATCGTGCGTCACCCGATCTACACGGGACTGATTGCAGGCATGCTCGTCACCGGCATCGCGATCGGCCTCGTAACGACGATCCTCGGCGCCATCCTGATCTCGCTCGGCATGTGGCAGAAGGGCCGGATGGAAGAGGTGTTTCTGTCCAAGGAGCTCGGCGAAGACGCCTACGGCGCCTATTGCCGTCGCGTGCCGATGATCATTCCGTTCCTGTCGCCGCGGTGAAGCGTCCTGAAGGCGCGGTCGCTGCGTTCCGCTTTCTCTGCACGACGTTACTGCTAGTGTCGGACTTGCGCTCGATCCAAGCTTTACCATCAGTCGCTTGCTTGTCAGCCAAGCAAGCGACGATACGAAATATCTCGCAGGACGAGAGCGGGTCTGCGAGGGCATGCGGCCTAGCCCTAGCCGGGGTGCCAGAGGAGTGATGTCCGTAAACTGACAACGCTACGGAGAAGCCTATTATGCAGTTGTCAAAGGTCGCCGCGTTGGCGCTCATCGCTAGCTGTCCAAGCCTACCGTCTGTATCTCGGGCGGCGGCCGTTTCTGAATGCTCAATCTCAGGCACACTAGCGGATTGGGGCGAGAACTCGACGGCCGACATTGACCTCACGTCCGGAGGAAGTTGCCAATTTCCAATCAAGATACGCGGCACGGTGAGTGGCTCGGACATCTCTCAAAAGCCGTCACACGGCAAGCTGAAAAGGGTCAACCTGTCTACGTTCGAATACAAGGCGAAGGCCAAATATAAGGGTAGCGATACCTTTGCCATCAAAGCGACGGGTCAGGGACCGACAGCTTCTGGCACGTCGGCAATCACTGTGCACGCGACGATCAAATAGCGTTCCTCGCTCGATTGCATGGTGAACGCGGAAGCAACAGCCGCCCGATGTCTCGCGCCAATGGCACCACAATGAAAAGGGACCATCGGAGTAACCGATGGTCCCAAAAGCCTCAAAGGCTCTTCGCTGGCAAAGGCCTTGCCGTGTCTTGCCAAGTTGGGCTGCGAGCAGACTTGGCGGGCTGCTTGCAGGGTTGATGCTCGCTCTACGCTGGCCTTCTGGACCCTGGCCTCTTTGACGCTGGCCTTATGGACGCTGGTCCCGTCGGACACTGGTTGCCATTGGCTCTGGTCACGTCGGCGCTCGTCGCTCTCGGCGCTGGATGGTGCGAGAAACCGACTCGATCAACCAATGCCAATTGAACTGCCGACCCGACGAATAGTCTAGGTGTTGTTGTCTGTTCCTCTCGAAGAAATTTGGGTTAGCGAGGCTGCCAATTCCCGCATCGTTGGATGTCATTTCTAACGACGACCGGCAGCCCGCCGACCGAATTGCGAATGGCGCACGTCCTCGCGCTGGACCCGTCAGCGCGAGTTTTGCTTTTTCGGGGATCGCACCCTTCTGGCGGGTTTTGTCACTGCGATGTCAGCCACAGCAGGGTTTGCGACTGACGCCTCGAGAATTTCGTATTGAGCATGCATCCAATGGACTTCCGCCTTTCCGTCGGGTTGCCCATCGGCGACCCAGAGGTGGTAGGCGCGCTCGCGAATTGCCTCTTCCAGATTTGGCATGGGATTTTCCTTGCGAATGATCCGCCCAGCCCAGTCAAAAGACTTGCTCCAGTAGGGTTAATGAAATCTTAACGGGGCAGCGAAAGCCATGAGTCGTGCGGGTGCGGCCCAAGGGCGGTCGGCGCTCATTGCGAGAAATCTCGGCGGCCTTCGCGGACGCCGGTCGCAACGAACGATAATCCGCATGCGGCGACCGGCATCAAACTCATGCTTACCGAGGGTCGACGAGGCCGTACACGGGCCGCCCCTTTTGGGGGCTCGGGGCCCGATTGACACCGGCACAGCGAAACTAGTCAGTCGATTGGCGCGAGCCGTTCGTTCCACCGCGCCGCAAGGTTTTTGATCTGCTCGAAATGCAGGATCGCCGGTTCACCCTCGCGGACGATTGTCGTCCGCTTGCGCTCCTTGGGTGGCAACGTCATCGCGCGCGATACTGCCGCGCGCAGTTTCATCGAGCCATGATCTGTCAGGGTGACGAGTTCTTCCGGGTCAAGGGCCATGGGTCCACGCCTACGCTACCGGCTGGCCCGCAAGCCAGCACACGCGCCCCGAATGCCCAATTCTCCAGATAGCCCAACATGGTTAATAGTTCGTTATCGTTTGGCTCTGTCATTTGGATTGGCGCGCGGGTCACGCGGCGTCTTGTCCCGCAAGTAAAATGAGCCTCTCAGGCTGCACCAGCCCCTATTTGGATCGAACCCAATCCCAGCCGATTTCAAATGCTAAAGGAGGTGGCTACCGCCAGGCTTGCAGCAGGGGTAGTTCGCCCGTGCCGCGCCGGTCCGCGCGGTAGCCCCCAGTGAGCCATTGCAGTCGCAATTGATCAGGCTACCGCTGCCAACCTGCCATCGGCATGCGGATTTGCGCAAAGCAGACGCTTGCGAATGGCCTCTTCAACGAGCGCGAGCGCTTCCTTGGCTTGTCGCGCTTCGGCTTCCGCAACTTCGGCGCGAAGCTCTACGGCCGTCAACTTATCCTTCTGAGCTTCAATGCAGCACTGGGCTTGCTCCAGCGCTCGGCAAGCATCTTGCAGCTTAGTTTGGGTGGCTACGGTGAGTTCACGCTGTGCCCGCTCGGCGGCCTCCGCTCGCCCTTCGGCCAGCCGCAATCTTTCTATGGCGCTCGTGCAAAGTGATTGGGCACGGGCTTCGGTCTCGCGGGCGTGCTTCTCCATATCGCGGAAGACATCGGCCGCTTGATATACCAGATCGAGAGCTGTTGCTCCCTTGTCTGGTGCCAGCGGTGAGGGAAAGCTCAAGATGCCCTCATCCCCTCCAACTGGCGCTCTGGAACCACGCTGCGCCATGCAGTTCAAGCTCGTCGCGAACACACCTACACGGGCAGTATCATGAATAGCTATGGTTAACGGATGGTTAAACAGTTGCATGCCTGGAGATGTCGTAACGGCGCGCGGCGGGCAATGGCACCGAAAATCAGTCAGTTCTTTGGGCGTGCCTAGCGTAGCAGCAGAGGCTCGCGCCGGCGGCTGGACCGGCACATCGGCCGCTGACTTTCCTCTCCATGCAAATTTGGTCGGCTGCCATTCCTCGGGAATAGGCGCTGATCGAGTTCCGTAACGGTTGACCTTTTTGCCGCTACCCAGTTGGATGCGCGCGCAAAAAGGCACGACGACATCCCATCGTGGATCTGGAGAGGTCGACGATAAGGTCTGAGCCCGCGCGGGGCTTTGGGCGATCCGTCGTTGGACTGTGCCGTACGTTCAACAGGGGATTTCCATGACCTTTTCCAGCATCTTCGCGCAGTTCGTCGCGCTGATCGGCGGTGCCGCGCTGCAATGGCGGCGGCTGTCGGGCACCGCGCCCGCGCCGGCCTGGGGCCAGGCGCCGGCGATTCCCGAAGCGAAGCCGCAGGGGGCGCTGCCGACCTTGAAGATGCCGACGGCCAGGGGCTGGAGCGAGGGCCAGAAGCCGACGGTCGCCCCCGGGCTCAAGGTCAATGCATTCGCGGCCGGGCTCGACCATCCGCGCTGGATCGAGGTGCTGCCGAATGGCGACGTGCTGATCGCGGAGGCGACGCAGATTGCGGGCGCGCCGAGGTCGGTGTTTCACTATGCGATGCAGGCGACGATGCGGCGCGCCGCAGCGCTCGGCGTCAGCGCCAACCGCATCACGCTGCTGCGCGACAAGGACGGCGACGGCGTCGCCGAAGTGCGCGGCGCCTTCATGGAGAACCTCAGCCAGCCGTTCGGCATGGCGCTGGTCGGCAACACATTCTATGTCGGCAACACCGACGGCGTGATGGCCTTCCCCTATGTCGCCAATGCCGATCGCATCACCGCGCCGGGCAAGCGGCTCACGACGTTCAAGCCGAGCGGCCACTGGACACGCAGCCTGCTCGCAAGCCCCGACGGCAAGAAGCTCTATGCCGGTGTCGGCTCACTCAGCAACATCGCCGAGATGGGCATGGAGGTCGAGGAGGGCCGCGCCGCGGTCTATGAGCTCGATCTCGCCGCCGGCACGCATCGCATTTTTGGTGCGGGACTGCGCAACCCGGTTGGACTCGCGTGGGAGCCCAATACGAACGTGCTCTGGACCGTCGTCAACGAGCGCGACGGTCTCGGCGACGAGACGCCGCCGGATTATCTCACCTCGGTGCGCGACGGCGGCTTCTACGGCTGGCCCTATTGCTACTGGGGCAAGACGGTGGACGACCGCGTGCCGCAGGATCCGGCGATGGTCGCCAAGGCGCTTCAACCGGACTACGCGCTCGGCGGCCACACCGCTTCGCTCGGCCTGTGCTGGATGCCCGCAGGGACCCTGCCCGGCTTCCCCGACGGCATGGTGATCGGCCAGCACGGCTCGTGGAATCGCAGCACTCTCTCGGGCTACAAACTGGTGTTCATCCCGTTCGAGAACGGCAAGCCCTCCGGCCCCGGTCGCGACATCCTGTCGGGCTTCCTGTCACCGGACGAGAAGGAATCCTACGGCCGTCCGGTCGGCGTCGTGATCGGACCCGACAAGAAGTCGCTGCTGATGGCAGACGACGTCGGCAACGTGATCTGGCGCGTGACGGGCGCGTAAGAATTACGTCCCGACACACAACGTAGCGCGCTGCTTGCGCAGCAGCGCGATCACGGACAGCGCGGTGATGATCCCAGTCTTGGGATTCTCCGACGGGATGTTCTCGATGGACATCGAGAAGCGTGCGGAATCGGCCTCGACCTCGATGCGGTGAACGTTGCGCGTCACGGCCGGGTCGGCCCAGATCTGCACGGAGGTGCGGTCCGGCCCGACACCCGCGAGCGACAGCGCGACCGCGACGTTGAGATTGGCTGGAAAGCCCTTTGCGGCCTCGCGCGCGGTGCCCTCGAACAGCTTGAGCGGCTCGCGCAGATTGTCGATATCGATGTTGTTTTCGACGATGAAGGGCGCGCCCTTCAGACCGTCGATCGGCTTGCGCGTCACCATCTTCACCGAGTTGATGGTGCCGATTGCGGCGGCGTTGACGGCGTCGAGCCCGATCAGCGCGCCGGTCGGCACGATGATCCGGCCGCCATTGGCGCGGGCAAGATCGACGAGATCGAAATTGTCGAGCAGCCCGCCGACGCTGACGACGACCGCGGCCCTGCCGCGCTTCACCGCGGGCTCGACGATCGCGCGCAACTGGCTGCTCGGCGCGCATTCGACCACGATATCCGCGGCGTCACCGAGCTGATCGATCGGCAGCACGGATGGCGCACGACGCAGGCCGCCCAGAAACGCCTGATGCTTGGCGGGATCACGCACGGCGACAGCGGACAGCGTCAGCCCCTCGATGCCCTGATCGAGTGCGGTCGCGATCTTGGTGCCGATCGAGCCCAGGCCTGCGATGGCAACCCGCAATTCGTTCGAAGCTTTCTGTCCAGTCATCGCATCCCACCTTCTCGCCAGGCCCATGTCATAGCCGCTCACGCCTCCCGCGCATAGCTGCGCAGGCGCGCCTCCAGCACCGCCAGCATGGCATCGCGGGCCGGGTCGCGCGAACCACGCAGCCACGCGGCGGCAAGCGGCAGCCGGCCGATGGGGCCGCTCTGCTTCGGCCGCAGCGGCACGAAGCGCACGCCCGTCACCGCCATCCGCGTGGTCCAGCGCGGCACGATCGCAACGCCGAGCTTCGTTGCCACCAGATGGATGATGGTCTGCTTCTCGTCGGCGACCTGCACGATGCGCGGCGTCAGCCCGGCCTGCTCGAACAGTTTGATAGTGAGGTCGTGGCTGTGCGGCCGCGAGCGGCGGTCCGGCACCAGCATCGCCTCGTCAGCGATCTGCGCCAGCGTGATCGACTTGCGCTCGGCGAGCGCATGCCGCTGCGGAAACGCCACGATCGCGGTCTCCTGGAGCAGATCGCGGAATTCGAGCCGCTTGTCCGCACTGTCGGGCGGGCGGACGAAGGCGAGATCCAGCGCGCCGGTCAAAATCTTCGGCAGCAGCCGGACGGTCTTGTCTTCGAGCAGCTGCACCGCGATCTCAGGATGCTTGTCGCGGAAATCGCGCAAGAGCGGCGGCAGCAATCCCGCCGCCGCGCTGTCGATGGCGCCGACCCGCAGCCGCCGCGCGGCGCCGGCACGCGAGCGGTTGCGCAGATTACTCTCGACCGCCTCGACCTTGGCGAGGATGGCGCGGGCATCGCGCAGCAGCGTCGTGCCGTCTTCCGTCAGCGACACCGCGCGCGTGGTCCGCGCGAACAGCCGCGTTCCCAGATCTTCTTCCAACAGCCTGATCTGCCGGCCGAGCGCGGAGGGCAGCATCTGGAGCTGCTGCGCCGCATGGCCGAAATGCAGCTGCTCGGCCGCCGCCACGAAGCATCGCAACTGATGCAATTCCATCCAAGGTCCTCTCGTCTCGCCAGGCGATGATTATATCATTTTTTTGTATAAACCAGCGCCAATTGAGTATGCCTCCTTCCCCCGCCTAGGCTCGTTGCAGGCGTGGACCTCAGGGTCCGCCGATACAACAACAAGCCGGAACTCGAGGAGGCCAGGGTGGCGAGCGAGATTCAGACGCGCGTGCTGCGCAAGATCACTTGGCGCATCGTTCCCTTCATCATGCTGCTGTACTTCGTGGCCTTCATCGACCGCGTCAATATCGGCTTTGCCTCGCTGACGATGAACAAGGACATCGGCCTGTCGCCCACCGTCTACGGCTTCGGCGCCGGCATCTTCTTCTGGGGCTATTTCCTGTTCGAGGTGCCCTCCAACATCATCCTGCACAAGGTCGGCGCGCGGATCTGGATCGCGCGGGTGATGATCACCTGGGGCCTCGTGTCGGCCGCGATGGCGTTCGTGCAGGGCCCGACCAGCTTCTATGTGCTGCGCTTCCTGCTCGGCGTCGCCGAAGCCGGCTTCTTCCCCGGCATCATCCTCTATCTCTCCTACTGGTTCCCGGCGCGCCAGCGCGCCGCGGTGACCGCGCTGTTCATGGCGGCCGCGCCACTCTCGACCGTGCTGGGCTCGCCGATATCAGGCGCGCTGCTGGAGATGGACGGTCATCTCGGCTTCAAGGGCTGGCAATGGCTGTTCGTGCTCGAAGCGGTGCCGGCCGTGCTGCTCGGCTTCGTCGTGCTGGGCTTCCTGACCGATCGCCCCGAGAAGGCGAAATGGCTTGCCGACGATGAGCGGCGCTGGCTGGTCGAGACCATGAACGTGGAGACCACCAGCAGAGCCGCGACCGCGAGCCACAGCATCTGGCGCGGGCTTGCGGACCCGCGGGTGCTGGCGCTGTCGCTGATCTATTTCGGCACCTCGGCAGGCCTCTACACGCTCGGCGTCTGGGCGCCGCAGATCATCAAGCAGTTCGGCCTGTCCACGCTCCAGGTCGGCTTCCTCAATGCGCTGCCGGCAACCGCCGCCGTCGTCGCCATGGTGCTGTGGGCGCGGCATTCGGACCGCACCGGCGAGCGCACCTGGCACGTCGTGCTCGCCTGCCTGCTCGCGGCCGTGGGGCTCGCCTTTGCCGGGCTTGCAACCGGCGTGGTCACCGTGCTGGTCGCGCTGGCGCTGGTGAACATCGGCATCTCCTCGGCCAAGCCGCCGCTGTGGAGCATGCCGACGCTGTTCCTGTCCGGCCCCGCGGCCGCAGCAGGGATCGCCACCATCAACTCGATCGGCAATCTCGGCGGCTTCGTCGGACCCGCCATGATCGGCTGGATCAAGGAGCAGACCGGCAGTTTTGTCGGCGGACTCTATTTCGTCAGCGGCCTGCTCGTTCTCTCCGCGGTCCTGACCCTGCTATTGTCGCGCGCGCAGACCGCGCCCGTCGAACCCGTCCCGCAATCCCACTGACATCTCAAACGGAGCATCTTCATGCGCACCCATTCGATCGCAGCAATTCCCGCCGACGGCATCGGCCCCGAGGTCATCTCGGCCGGAATCCGCGTGCTGGAGGCTCTGGCAAAACGCAGCGGCGACCTCGCCTTCAACGTCAAGACGTTCGACTGGGGCTCGGACTATTACAAGAAGCACGGCGTGATGATGCCGGCCGAGGGCCTTGCCGAGCTGAAGAAATTCGACGCGATCTATTTCGGCGCGGTCGGCGCGCCTGACGTGCCCGACCACATCACGCTGTGGGGCCTGCGCCTACCGATCTGCCAGGGCTTTGACCAATACGCCAATGTGCGGCCGACCAAGATCCTGCCCGGCGTCGCTTCGCCGTTGCGCAATGTCGGCGTCGGCGATCTCGACTGGGTGATCGTGCGCGAGAACTCGGAAGGCGAATATGCCGGCATGGGCGGCCGTGCCCACAAGGGCCTGCCGGAGGAGGTCGGCACCGAGGTCGCGGTGTTCACCCGCGTCGGCGTCACCCGCATCATGCGCTACGCCTTCCAGCTCGCGCAGTCGCGGCCGCGCAAATTCCTGACCGTCGTGACCAAGTCGAACGCGCAGCGCCACGGCATGGTGATGTGGGACGAGATCGCAGCCGAAGTCGCGTCCGAATTCCCCGATGTGACCTGGGACAAGATGCTGGTCGACGCCATGACGGTGCGCATGACGCTGCATCCGAAGAGCCTCGACACGATCGTTGCGACCAACCTCCACGCCGACATCCTCTCCGATCTTGCCGGCGCACTCGCCGGCAGCCTCGGGGTGGCGCCTACCGGCAACATCGACCCGCAGCGCCGCTTCCCCTCGATGTTCGAGCCGATCCACGGCTCGGCGTTCGACATCACCGGCAAGGGCATCGCCAACCCGGTCGCGACCTTCTGGACCGGTGCCCAGATGCTCGAGCATCTCGGCGAGAAGGACGCGGCAATACGGCTGATGTCGGCGGTCGAACGCGTCTGCGCGGCCGGCGTGCTGACGCCCGATGTCGGCGGCAAGGCGACGACGAAGGACGTCACGGACGCCGTGATCGACGCGATCCACGGGACGAACGTGTAATCGCTACCCGACGTCATGGCCGGGCTTGTCCCGGCCATGACGAGTTGTGGATCAACTACTTCCGCCCTTGCGGCGGAGGCGCCGGCGCCGCCATGGCGGCCACAGGCTCGGGCGGCGTCAGATGGCGCGGGACGATGATGGACTGGCCGGGGGTGAGGGTCGCGTTCTCCGCCAGCGAATTGCTCTGCGCCAGCGTCCACAGCGGCACGCGGCGGGCGGCGGCGATGCTCTCCATGGTGTCGCCCGCGCGCACCGGCACCCGCACGCCAGAGTCCCACAATTCCACCGGCGTGTTCGGCGGCACGAGATAGCGCAACGGTACCGCATCGGCCTGGCTCTGCGCGGGGATGCGTGGCAGCTGCGTCACCATCTCGATGATCTGGCGATGGATGTCGTCCGACTTCTCGATGTTGATGTGCGAGACGCGGCTGTTCTCCTTGAGGTCGTAGCTCGCGTAATGGCCCCGATAGCCGGGCACGGCCACGACGTCGCCGCCGCCGAGCACGCTGTCGGAGAGGAAGATGTTGATGAAGCGCTCGACATTGAGCGGCACGTCGCCGGTCGCATGCGCGGAATCGATGGCGATGACGAGGCTGATCCGGATGTTCTCCTTGGCCGCCATCTCGGAGATCACGACCGAGCACAGCCCGCCCATGGAGTGGCCGATCAGCACGATCGGCGCCGGGCTCTCCTTGTAGCTGGAGATGACACGATCGCCGATCCATCGGCAGATGGTGAATTCATAGACGTCGGCCGAGAAGCCGGCCTTCGTCAGCTTTTCGCTGAGCCGGTCCATGCCGGTCGAGAAGATCGGCCCCATGGCGCCGCGGAACAGGTAGATCTTTGGCGGCGGCAGCGGCTCGACCGGCGGAGCGGGAGGCGGCGGCGCAGCGGTCGCGACCGCGGGGCGCTTCGGCTTCGCAGGTGAGGCAGCGGCCATGCCGGTGCCTAGGGCGAGCAGCGCAACCGCTGCCAGCACGACTAGCCGCCTCAAATCGATCATCCGTCGAGCAGTCCCACCATGGGAGGCAAAGGCCTCCTCCGCGGGCTTAGTGACCACCGATTGGGTGGATTTTGGGGCACGGAACCGGGCCCGTGACGCCCGTCGGTCGAGGTTCTCATTCTGCCCCCTTGCATCCCCCGGCATCAATTGAACGGAACCCATGGCTGGCCTTCGCAGGTATCGAGGATCACCGAGCTCTGGACTCCCTTGTAGGCGTCATCGTCGAAAAAGACCGAATAGGCCGGGTGTCTGTCAGACGGACCAGCGCCCTGCCTCAGGCAGACGAAATACGACCCCGGCCCGTGGTCGGTAGGGCGGACGGCGGATGTCTCGAGTCCCCCGGTCAGCTTGACTTCGGCGGCTGCCTTCCTGACGCCCTCCTGCACCGCCTTGGCACCAGGCGGACGCGGAGGATGATAGACAGGAGGCAAATTCCCGCTCGACGCGCATCCCGCCAGCAGCAGCGTCAAGATGGCGGACAAGGCCGCCAGAGATCTGCGGCGGCCGAAGACGGACCTTCGCTGGCCGCACGCCAACTCATATCGTGAATGCATCGCTTGTCCCCGGTGCCGCGCTCGCTGCGCGCCTCATCCCTGGGTCAGGACGAGATAGAGGCAGCCGGCGACCGTGGGCAGGAACGCGACCAGGGCCGTCATCCAGAAGCCGGGCTCGAGCATCGAGTCCTGGTCATCCCTCTCGTCGACTGCATGCCGATCTGCGTTGGTCCGGCTCCACGCCTCATCGGCCGTGAACAGGGGAACGCTGCTCGCGCGCGCATCGTCACGCGCTGCGCTTTGGCGCAAAGCGCGTTGGGAAGGGCGAGTTATTCCGGATGTCAGCATGTCATCAACTCTGATCGGCTACCAATATGTCGAGCTCGGATGTTGCGGGGCGCGCGGCCGCATCACTGTGTCAGCGCCTGCTCTGAATTCGCTCCGGGCACAGGCGGCGGGGCCGGATTGTTGGCCGGGCTCTCCTTGGCGCCGGAATCGGTCCAGGCCGGCGGCAGGCCGAGCCCCTGCCCCGCGATGCCGGTGATGCCGGGAAACCGTCCGAACGCTTCGCATGCGACGTATTTGGGCGCACCGCCGAGCCGCACGGGAATGCTGTCCATCGGCGGCAGCGCGGGGATGCCGCCGAACGGCGACTCTCCGGTCGTAACCAGTTTTGCGAAGTCCGTGCCGAAATCGGCGGCGAGATCGTAGGCATCGCCCTCATTGGCGACCCGCGGAGAGTTGGTAATCGAGTTGGCGCCGCGCGCCCAGACCATGGCCGCCTTCTGAAATCCTGCAAAATCGCGCGCTTCCGCCTCGACCGACAGGCTGCCGAGCCCGACCGGAAGCCTCGGCACCGGTACCGGCACGCCGGGAAGCGCAACGGTCTTGGCAATCGACAGGGCTTTCGATGCGCCGGAGGCGGTCGGGCTGGTCGGCGCGGCATGCGTCACCGTCGCCTGCACCGTGAGATCGGCATCGTCATCGGATGAGACGATACGGAAGCGCTCGCTCAAGCGGAGACACAGCTCGCGGCTTATGGCGTTCGCAACCAGGCGACGTTCCTTTTCGTTCAAGACGACATCCGTGCGCGCGGGAAAGACGGTTGATGCGATCCGGATCGTCTTCGCCGCCAGCACATCCTGCTTGTTCACGCGGATTTTCGATCGCGTCACCAGCCCGTTCGCTTCCGACATCCGGTCGTAGCTCCTGAGCGAGCCGGCCTGTTCGAGCGGCGCGGTCGCACACCCTCCGAGCGCAAGCGCGGCACCCATCAGGGCCGTCCGTGGAAAGCGCATGGTCCCATTCCCGCATCGGCAGCTTATTAGAGAGATCGCTCTAATAATCACTTCTCACGCCTCGCAACATCCGTCAACATAAATAGATGGAACTCTCTAATTTTGATTTTCTCGTGGCGGACCGTCGTGCTAAACGGGGCGAGCGTGAATGGAGATGTCCGGTTTGAGGAAAGTCGACCCCGTCAAGCATGAGCAGAAGCGCGGGGAAATCCTCGGCGCGGCGATCCGCTGCTTCATCAGGGACGGCTTCCGCGGCGCCAGCACGACAGATATCTGCACCGAAGCCGGCATCAGTCCGGGCCACCTCTATCACTACTTCGCGAGCAAGGAGGCGATCATCGAGGCGATGATCGACCTCGGTCTCGCGCGGTCGGCCGAGCGGTTTGAAAAGATTCTCGCGGCCGCCGACGTGATCGAGGCACTGCTCGTCGATATCGAGGAAACCAGCCTGCGGTTTCGTCCCGCCCAGATCCTCAATCTGGATGGTCTCGCGGAGGCCGCCCGCAATCCTGAATTCGCTGCGATCATCGAACGCCACACCGCGGCGGTCCGCCGCATGTGGAGCGACTTCCTGCGCCGGGCGCAGCAGCAGGGACGGGTGGATCCAGGGTTAGATCCGGAAGCAACGGCGAACATCCTGATCGCCCTCGTCGACGGATCCCGCGCCATGCCGATCCGCAATCCCAAGCTGGATATCAAGCAGAGCGTAGAGCATCTGAGAACGATGCTCGTCCGCTTCCTGAATCCGCCCGACGCGCGGAGCGTTGCGATCAAGCCCCGCATTCAGAAGACCGGTCGTCCCCTGAAGCTGGTCAGGAAGCGATAGAGCCCGCCCCTAGAGCGGCAGGAGCCGGTTCAGCAATTCCAGCAGCGTGCGCTGCTCGGCCGCGCTGAGCGGGGCCAGCATCTTTTCGTTATAGGGCTCCGTCAGCCTTGCCCCCTCGGCAATGAGCTTTGCGCCCTTCGGCGTCAGCATCAGCTCGACGGCGCGGCGGTCCGCCTTCGAGCGGTTGCGCTTGATGAAGCCGGACGATTCGAGCTCGTTCAGGATCTTGATCAGGTTCGGCAAGCGCAGCCGAAGCAGGCTGGCGAGGCTGCTCGGCGGCACGCCGGCATTGTCACGAATGACGGCGAAGATCGCATAGGTCGCCGGCGTCAGGCCCAACGCGGCGAACTCCTCGTAAAAGCCTTCGAAAAACTTCAATTGCGCGAGGCGCAGCATGAAGCCGGGCGTCCGCCGGAGCGCGCGCAGGTCCAGCGATTTCTCCGGCTGCTGATCGGATTTCAACCCGGGTCTTACGGTTTTCGAGCTCATGATCCTCAATCCGCGGCGGCCACAGCCGAATTGACACTCTCAAAAATAGCTATAAAATATAACTATTATTTAGCGGCACCAAGACCGCATATGGGAGGGACACAATGAACAGCAAATTCCTGCACAAATTGTGCATTTTGGCCTCGATGCTGGTTGCCGCGCCGGGCTTTGCCCAGGATGCCGTGAAGATCGGCATCCTGAACGACCAATCCGGTCCGTTCGCGAGCTATCAGGGCATCGGCTCGGTCGTCGCCGCAAAAATGGCGGTCGAGGATTATGGCGGCAAGGCCGCCGGCAAGCCCGTCGAGGTCGTCGCGGCGGATCACCAGAACAAGACGGACATCGGGATCGGCATCGCCAGGCGCTGGTACGAGAATGACGGCGTGGACGCGATCTTCGACATCCCCAACTCCTCGATCGCGCTCGCTGTCGCCGGCATGAGCGCCGAGAAGAACAAGGTCTTCGTCGGATCGGGGGCCGGCACGGTGCTGCTCACCGGCGAAAAATGCACGCCCAACACCGTGCACTGGACCTACGACACCTATGCCTACGGGCGTGGCCTCGGCAAGGCGATCGTGCAGCAGGGCGGCAAGAAGTGGTTCTTCATCACCGCCGACTACGCGTTCGGCCACGATCTGGAGAAGCAGGCCGCGGAGGCCGTGAAAGCGTCCGGCGGCGAGGTGCTCGGCAGCGTGCGGCATCCGCTGGGAACGGCCGACTACGCCTCCTTCCTGCTCCAGGCCCAGGCTTCGGGCGCGAACGTCGTCGGCTTCGCCAATGCCGGCGACGATACCATCACCTCGATGAAGCAGGCCGCCGAGTTCGGGCTGACCAAGGACCACAAGCTGGTCGGATTGATCCTGGGGATGAACGGCCTTCCCTCACTCGGACTGAAGTTTGCGCAGGGCGCGCAGATCATGAACCCGTTCTACTGGGATCTGAACGACGGCACGCGGGCTTTCGCCAAACGCTTCGCCGAGCGCATTCCCTCGAAGGCCTATCCCAACGACATGCAGGCCGGCGTCTATGCCTCGGTCACTCACTACCTCAAGGCGGTCGACAAGGTCGGCGGCGCCAAGGACGGCAAGGCCGTCGTCGCCGCGATGAAGGAGATGCCGACGGACGATCCGCTGTTCGGCAAGGGCTACATCCGCAAGGACGGACGCAAGATCCACCCGCTCTATTTGCTCCAGGTCAAGGCGCCCGAGGAGTCGAATTCGGCCTGGGACCTGCTGAAGGTCGTCGCCACGATCAAGGGCGAGGACGCATTCCGCGCGGAGAGCGAAGGCAAGTGTCCGCTGACCACGCAATAACGGCCGGGAGCTGACCATGAGCGGCATTGCATCCAGTCCGATCGACCCGTTCGCGCCCGACTTCCTGATGGACCCCTATCCCGCCTATGAAGCGCTGCGCGCGCTCGGGCCTGCGTTCGCGCTGGAGCGGTATGGCGTGTGGGCCATGGCAGGCTATGCCGAAGTCGAGGCGGCGCTGAAAGACTGGAAGACCTTCATCAGCGGCGAGGGTGTCGGCCTCAACGGGATGAATCCTGCGCTGCCAAAGCCGCTGACGCTTCAGATCGACCCGCCCGATCACGACAAGGGCCGGCGGGTTCTCGGCCGCACGCTGTCTCCGGGCGTCGCAAGGAAGCTGCGCGAAACGTTTCAGCTAGAAGCGGAGAGGAAGGTCTCGGAGCTGATCGACAGAGGCACGTTCGATGCCGTAACCGATCTTGCGGAGGCCTATCCCATGAAAGTGTTTCCGGATGCGATCGGCATCCGGCCGGATGGCCGCGAGAGGCTGCTGGCCTGGAGCACCTTCGTGTTCGACAGCTTTGGCCCGGAGAACGAGATGCTGGCCACATCGCGCAAGGCGGGCCTCGCCGCTCAGAGCTGGATCATGGAATGCTGCGCCCGGGACGCGTTGCAGCCCGACGGACTCGGCATGATGATCTACCAGGCGGCCGACGACGGCGAGATCACCGAGCACGAAGCAACGCACCTGGTGCGGCCGTTCCTCACCGCCGGGATCGACACCACTGTCAATGGCATCGGGAACACCCTGCTGGCACTCGCCACGCACCCGGATGAACATCGCAAGCTGCACCACAAGCCGGAGCTGGCGCGCAACGCTTTCGAGGAAGGCCTGCGCTACGACTCACCGGTGCAGACGTTCTTTCGCACCACCTCGCGCGACGTCGAGATCGGCGGCGGCGTGATCCCCGCGCACCGCAAGGTGCTGCTGTTCATGGCCTCCGCCAACCGCGATCCCGCGCGCTGGGACAACGCGGACCGCTTCGATGTCGAACGAAGTGCGACCGGACATGTCGGCTTCGGCGCCGGCATTCACGCCTGCGTCGGCCAGATGATCGCGCGTCTGGAAGGCGAATTGATCTTCGGCGAGCTTGCAAGGCGCGTGAAGACCATCGAGCTCACGGCGGAGCCGAAACGCAGGCTCAACAATTCCCTGCGCGGGCTGGAGAGCATGCCGGTCCGCGTGACCGCCGCTTAGGCGGCATCACGCGGTGCTGCGGGCGCGACGCGCCCTCAGTTCCTGGCCGGAGCCGTCGCCGCCGCCGAGCGCGCCTGCCGCGGGGCCCTGGGTGCGCCGGGTTCGGCGACCGGACCTGCCGGGGCGCGCGAGCGCATGATGGCGGCGTCGATCTCGCCGATGACGCGGCGCTGGATCGCCTCGCTCTTGTCGATCGAGATGTGGCCAACGCCGGTGCCGCGGACGTCGACATTGTCGAGCTTGCCGCGGAGACCAGCCGCAGCGCGCACAGGCTCGCCGGGACCGTCGCCGATATAGATGTTGATGTAGCGTTCGGCGCCGGTCGACAGCCTGGTCTTGAATACGGAATCGAGGCCGATCGCGAGCTTCACGGGCACGCCGAGCTGGTTGAGCTTGGCGATCATGTCCGGCAGCGCGGTCGCGCCGGAGGAATGGCCGACCAGGACAATGGTCTTGACGCGACCGGCCCGGTAGTCGGCCGCGGCCTCATCGGCGAGCGAGGACCAGGACACGAAGTTCGCGACGGTCACCTGGACGCCCTGCGCCTGGAGGCGGGAGCCGATCGTGTCGAGCCCGAGCGAGAAGATGTTGAGCACGCCGCGGAGGAGGTAGACATGCGTGGTCGCGGCAGCGGACTGGCTCGGCGCCGCCCTGGCTGTGGTCGGGCTGATGGCAACAGCTGACAGCAGGAGCAGGCAGATCGCCCACACACGGAGGGCGGGCAACTGGCTGGCGCCGGCGGTGTGACGGCCGTTCGGTCTCATCTCGATGTTTTCCCTGGGGACGATACGCTTTGCGACTGGCCGGAATCGTAGCCACGGCCTGCTCGCAGACGCAACAAAGAGGCGCGTGAGCGGCAATCTTAGCCACAAGCCGTGACCATCCCGCAACACTTGCCCGGAACCTGCCACCGAAGGGGCTGTTTTGAGACCATTTTTCTCCGGCCAATTGCGGCCGGGCAAGTGCATTCCTATTTCAGGGCTCCGCTGACCTCCTCCCCGGACGGTTCCAGCCTCCCCCTCCCAGTCTTTACCTTTCAGCCCTGCGGCCATCATGTCCTCCATCATTTCCGTCGCCAATTTGTCGAAGACCTACGGGTCCGGCTTCAAGGCGCTCAAGAACGTCAATCTCGACATCAAGCGCGGCGAGATTTTCGCGCTGCTCGGCCCCAACGGCGCCGGCAAGACGACGCTGATCTCGATCATCTGCGGCATCGCCAACCCAAGCGAAGGCACGGTCCTCGTCGGCGGCGAGAACATCCAGACCTCGTACCGCAAGGCCCGCTCGCTGATCGGCCTCGTGCCCCAGGAATTGCACACCGACGCCTTCGAGAGCGTGTGGGCGACGGTGAGCTTCTCCCGCGGCCTGTTCGGCAAGCCGAAGAACCCTGCGCACATCGAGAAGGTCCTCAAGGACCTCTCGCTCTGGGACAAGAAGGACAACAAGATCATCACGCTCTCCGGCGGCATGAAGCGCCGCGTGATGATCGCGAAAGCGCTGTCGCACGAGCCGCAGATCCTGTTCCTGGACGAGCCGACCGCCGGCGTCGACGTCGAGCTGCGCAAGGGCATGTGGGAGGTGGTGCGCACCCTGCAGCAATCCGGCGTCACCATCATCCTGACCACACACTACATCGAGGAAGCCGAGGAGATGGCCGACCGCATCGGCGTCATCAACAAGGGCGAGATCGTGCTGGTCGAGGATAAGGCGACGTTGATGGAGAAGCTCGGCAAGAAGCGGTTGACGCTGCATCTGCAGGGCAAGGTCACGACGCTGCCGGACAGCCTCAGCCATTACGAGCTCGACGTCTGCGACGGCGGCGCGACGCTCGTCTACGACTACGACACCAAGGGCGAGCGCACCGGCATCACCAGCCTGCTCAGCGACCTCCGCAACGCCGGCATCCGCTTCAACGATCTCGACACGACGCAATCGTCGCTCGAGGACATCTTCGTCGACCTCGTGAGGACGTCATGAACCATCGCGCCATCCGCGCCATCTATCTGTTCGAAATGGCGCGCACCTGGCGTACGCTGCTGCAAAGCATCGTCTCGCCTGTCGTCTCGACCTCGCTCTATTTCGTGGTGTTCGGCGCCGCGATCGGCTCGCGCATCAGCCAGGTCGAAGGCGTCAGCTACGGCACCTTCATCGTGCCGGGCCTGATCATGCTCTCGGTGCTGACGCAGAGCATCGCCAACGCTTCCTTCGGCATCTACTTTCCGAAATTCACCGGCACGATCTACGAAATCCTGTCGGCGCCAATTTCCTATGGCGAGATCGTGCTCGGCTATGTCGGCGCCGCCGCGACCAAGTCGATCATTCTCGGCCTGATCATTCTCGCCACCGCCGGCCTGTTCGTGCCGCTGCACATCCATCATCCGGTCTGGATGCTGACCTTCCTGGTGCTGACGGCGGTGACGTTCAGCCTGTTCGGCTTCATCATCGGCATCTGGGCCGACGGCTTCGAAAAACTCCAGATGATCCCGATGCTGGTGGTGACGCCGCTGACCTTCCTCGGCGGCAGCTTCTATTCCATCGACATGCTGCCGGCAGGCTGGCGCACGGTGGCGCTGCTGAACCCGGTCGTCTATCTGATCTCGGGCTTCCGCTGGAGCTTCTACGAGATTGCGGATGTCAGCGTGTCCGTCAGCATCTGCATGACGACGGCGTTCCTGGTGATCTGCCTCGCCGTGATCTGGTGGATTTTCCGCACGGGCTACCGGCTGAAGAATTGACCGCAGATCCGTAGCCCGGATGGAGCGCAGCGAAATCCGGGACGAGCGTCACCTCACGCACCAGCGGCCCCGGATTGCGCTTCGCTCCATCCGGGCTACGGCACTACCTCACCTGTAGCAGTGGAAGCGATGGTAACCGTCATAGTAGCCGCGGCAGCGGTAATGGCGGTGATGCGGAATGCCGAACACGCCCTCCACCGCACCCACGGCCCCTCCAACACCGGCGCCCACCGCGCCGCCAACCACGCCACCGACGGGGCCGGCGATCCGGTTGCCTTCATAGGAGCCTTCCTGGGCGCCGCGCACGATGCCCTGGGCGTGGCCGGGTTGCGGCAGCGACAACAGCGCGAGCAGGATGGCGGCGGCTGCGAACAGCAGGCGGACGGGCAAACCGGCCGGCAATTGCGCGGCGGCGATACGGGCTTTGTTCATCTTCGGTCCCAAGGGAATTAAAGGGGAAAGGGCAGCGGAAGCCGCCCGTCGAGGGCAGCCACGATCAACGCCTGAAGCGGCCGAATGGTTGCGCCTTTGTGACGAATTGTCGGCGTTGTGACTGCTCGGCACGCTCGCGAAAATGTCAGCGCCGCCGCCAGCCACGCGGCACAAAGCGGCCTTGCCTACGCCCGGCATCGCGTTAACGATGGACGGGCAGCCCGCTGGAACGAAAGCCGGATTGCAGGCATATTGCACGCCGGGGGACGGAGAGCCGCGGCGCCTAGCGTGAACAGGCCGGAGGCCAGAACTCAAATGCGTTTCCAGATGCGTTCTTTTTTCATCGCTTTTTCCTCATTGATGTTTTTGAGCGCGGGCGCCGCGCAAGCCAAGGTCGAGATCACCGTCGACAAGGACAATCAGCAGATGACCGTCGCCGTCGACGGCGTCGCGCGCTATCACTGGCCGGTGTCAACCGGCATCCCCTCGCGCGAAACGCCGGGCGGCGCCTTCCGCGCCTTCCGCATGGAAGAGGATCACTACTCCAAGGAATTCGACGACGCGCCGATGCCGCACGCGATCTTCTTCACCAAGGTCGGGCACGCCATCCACGGCACCGACTCGGTCGGCCGCCTCGGCTCGCCGGCGTCGCACGGCTGCGTGCGACTGTCGCGTCAGAATGCCTCGACGCTCTATGCGCTGGTGCAGCAGCAGGGCGTGCTCAACACCACAGTGACGCTGACCGGCTCGGCCCAGGTGGCTCTGGCCCGCAACCCGCGCGGCCGCAACCCCACAGCAGTCGCCCGCGCGCCGCAGCCGGCCGAAGAGCAGTACGCCACTTCAGGCGATCCCGTGAATCTCGCACCGCCGGCGCAGCCCGCCCGCCGCTACATGCCGCAGGACGACAATTACATCTATCCGGCCGACGGCAGCGACACCGGCACGCGCTATCCCGCGCCGCGCTCGGCCAGCCGCCCGCTCTATGACGCACAGGTCTATCAGCAGCAGCAGCCGCAGCAGTACTACAATCAAGGCTACGGCCAGCAGGGCTACTATCAGCCACAGCCCCGGCAATACTATCAGCCGCGCGGTTACTATCAGAACTGACGCTACCGGAACGCGGCGTTGCCGCGTTCGACGATCTTTCGCGCAGCATCGACGAAGGCGCGCGCGACCGGCTCGAGGATCTCGGGCCCGGTCGCGGCAAGATCATCCGACGGCGTATGAAACGTCCGATGGCGCCCGGCCATGCCGAGGAAATTGGCGTAGCCCGCCGCATGCACGTCGCGCAGCTCACCGACCGCCTGCTTCTCCGTCACCAGACGCTTGGCCTCGACTTTTGCAAAAGTCTCGTCGGTCAGCGCGACGGCGGATTTGCTCAGCACGAGATAACGCTCTTGCTCGGGCCGATCGGTGCGGGCGCCTTCCGCGAAGGCATAGCAGGCGTTCGACGAACCGAAATGAATCCACGCCAGCGTGTCCTTCGGTGCCGGCGCTCCGTGCTTCAAAAACAGCTCCATGCCGCCATGGCCGATCTCGTGGCCGGCGGTGGCGATGAAAACAAGATGCGCAGGCCATTTCTCGGCGGCGACGGTGCGCGCCAGCGCGAGAAAGTTGGCGATGCCGGGGCCGCGCTCGCAGACGCACGAGTACCAGCCGGTCATCGGCGTGGAGACGACGATGACCGACCCACGGCCGGCCCCGATCTCGGCGATGACGTTGCGGCCAACAACATCGCGCGCGTAATGGCCCTTGACGTCGAAGGTCACAGGCGCACCTGAGGCGAGCGCGCGCTCGAACACCGCTCGCGACGCCGCGCCGACCACGATCACCGGCACCGGCCAGGGCGCATCCTCCTGCGTGACGTTATAGGCGAAGCGGTCGTCGGCGGGATTGCCGATCATCAGCAGGATGGCCGCCGGCTTCCTTGCCGCGGCTTCCGCGATCGCTGCACGATGGCTCGGCCCCAGATAGGCGCCGCGATCGAACGGCAGATCGAGCAGAAGGATCCTGCCGGATACATCGCCATCGCGCGCGAGCGGCGCGGCGAGATGGAAGCTGGCCTTGTCCTCCGGCGGCCACCAGAATGGCGTCGCCTCGACAGAGATGCCGGCGGCTTCAGCGCTGGCCCGCTCGACGACATATTGCCGCCCGAGCACGACGGGCTGGAAGCTGATTTCGAAACCCGCCTGCTTCATCTCGCCGGCGATCCAGTCGGCCGTCGCGCGATCGCCCGCAGAGCCGAAGCGGTGCAGACCGAAGGATGCATAGCGTGCCACATCTTCATAGAGGCTCGCACCCGAAAGCACATCCTTGGCTAGCGCCTGTCCGACCATGAGAATCGCCATCGTTGCGATGAAGATAAGCCGCATATGAATGGCTCCCTTTTTTGAGAGCCAGTTTCCGCCTTCCCCGGCCGCCGTCAAGCACCTGTCGACCACGAAGCTGGACGAACCGGGCGAAGATTTCATAAGCTCCTCCTTTCACCTGGGCTGCGAACCTCGATGCCGTCACGTGCCGCGACAATCCTGATCGTGCTCTCGGTTCTCACTGCGGGACAAGCCATGGCCTTTGATCTCGAGGCGCATCGCGGCGGGCGCGCGCTGTTGCCGGAAAATACCCTGCCGGCCTTCGCCAACGCGCTGTCGATGGGCGTGGACACGCTGGAGCTCGACGTCGGCGTCACCGCGGATGGCGAGGTCGTCGTGTCGCATGAACGCGGGCTCAATCCCGACCTCGCGCGCGATGCAGGTGGCGCCTATGTCGCCGCGCCCGGCTCACCGTTCGTGAAGCTGCGGCTCGAAGAGGTCAGGGCCTATGACGTCGGCCAGATCCGCCCCGACAGTTCCTACGCGAAGCAATTCCCCGACCAGCGGGCCGTGCCGGGGACACGCGTTCCCACCCTGGGCGAGCTGTTCGCGCTGGTGCGCAAGGCCGGCAACACGCGCGTGCGTTTCAATATCGAGACCAAGATCGATCCAAACCATCCGGACGAGTCGCTCGATCCGCGAGGCTTTGTCGCAAAGCTGCTCGGGCTGATCGAGGCCGAGGGATTTTCCGATCGCGCGATGATCCAATCGTTCGACTGGCGGACCCTGCTGCTCGTCCAGCAACAGGCGCCCACGATTCCGACGGTCTACCTGACGCTCCAGCGCGGCTCGGGCCAGACGGTGGCGTTGGACAAGGCGACGAACTGGACGGCGGGTTTCAGCCCGGCCGATCACGGCGGCTCGCTGCCGCGGACGATCAAGGCTGCGGGCGGCGCGGTCTGGTCGCCCTATTTCGGCGATGTGACCGAGACGGTCGTCTCGGAGGCACACACGCTCGGACTGCGCATCGTGGTCTGGACCGTCAACAAGCGCGAGGACATGGCGCGCATGATCGAGCTCGGCGTCGACGGCATCATCTCGGACAGGCCGGACCTGCTGCGGCAAGTCGCGGGCGAGAAGGGAATTGCATTGCCGGCGGGAACGCCGGTCGAGCCGTAGAAGCCTTCCCCTTGTAGCCCGGATGGAGCGCAGCGAAATCCGGGAGCAGTGTCGCCGCGCGGAAGCGCCCCCGGATTGCGCTTCGCTCCATCCGGGCTACGAAGACGTCCCTACTCCCCGTCCCTCAAGCGCCGATACAACGCGCCCAAAATATTGGAATAGTCGTCGGTCCAGACCCGCACCCGGTCGTCGGCTTCGGTCTGCTCCCATGATTTGGAGGAGGCGAGCCGGCCGACGTCGGCCTCCTCGCGCGCGGAAATGACGACGTCGGTCGAGAAGATGTAGTCCCCGTCGCGTCCGGAATCCTCGTTGAAGACCCAGCTCTTCAGATCGTTGGCATCGGCGATTCCGACCACGACGGTCTCGAGATCGAGGTGCCGGTTGGAGACGTGCATCACCACGGCGCCGTGCGGCGCCAGCTTGTCCTTGTAGATATTCATCGCCTCTTCGGTGGCGAGATGAATCGGGATCGCATCCGACGAATAGGCATCGACGATGATCAGGTCATAAGCGCCGTCGGGCTCTTTCGCGAAGGTGAGGCGAGCATCGCCGATCACCGGCTTCAGGCCCGGCATGCAGCTCGATATGTAGCGAAAGTTCTTCGGGTCGCTCGCCGCGTCGACCATGGACTGGTCGATCTCGAAGAAGGTCCAGCTTTCGCCGGGCTCGGCGGCACAGGCGAGCGTACCCGATCCGACGCCGATTGCAGCGACCTTCAGCGGCGCGCCCTTGCGCTCGCGGATCGCGGTGATGGCCTGACCGATACCGCCGTCCTTGTGGTAATAGGTGATCGGCTCGGGCCGGCCGACGACCGGCGTGCCGTCATTGTTGCGGAAGCGCTCGGCGCCGTGGATCGTGGTGCCGTGCATCAGCACGTGGAAATAGCCGCCGGGCGTCACCACGATCTTGTGCACGCCGAAGAAGCTGCGCACCGTCGTGACACGGCCTTCGTCCGCCGGATAGACGCGGATCAACGCCAGCGCGAGCGCGGCGGTGGCGAAGATCTTCCAGCGGCTGGCGTTGAGCGCGAGCGCCAGAAGTGCCGCGAGCACGCCGACGGCCCCCGCGACCCAGACGCGATGATCCTCGAACCAGGTCGAGAGATCGCCGGTCATGTAAGACGGCGCGACCAGCGCCACCGCGAGCACGGCGAGTGCCAGCCAGTACCATCTGACGATGCCCGCCAGCCGCTCGTTCGCCGGCGGCCGGCACAGCACGGCGAGCGCGACCAGGATCGGGTATTCGGCTATCCAGGAGAAGGTGAATGGAGCAACGAGGCCGGCGAAGAGCCCGCCGACCATGCCGCCGAACGACAGCGCGACATAGAAGCCCGTGAGATATTTGGCGGCCGGGCGTGTCCGCGCCAGCTCGCCATGGCAGGCCATGGCGATGACGAAGAAGCACAATTGGTGGCCGCCGAGGGTCAGCAGCAGATTCTGTTCGCCGCCGAAGGCCAGCAGGACGATGACGCCCGCGATCGCGACCGGCTGGAGCGTCAGCATCCATTTGTGCGGCAACAGCGGCCGCGACTGGAACACCACCACCCAGGTGAGCAGATACAGCGACAGCGGCAGCACCCAGAGCAACGGCGCCGCCGCGACGTCGGTCGAGATGTGCGCCGTGACGGCGATCAGCAGGCCGGACGGCACCGCCGCGAGGAAGATCCAGCGCAGCCGCGTCACGATGCCTGGCGCCGGCGCATTGACGTCCTCGGTCTTTGCGTCGACCACGGCCAGCTTCGGCGAACGCAGCAGCAGCACGCCGCAGGCGGCGATCAGGAGGATCAGGAGGCCGTAGCCAAGGGTCCAGAACCGGTTCTGCGTGTGCAGCGTGAAAATCGGCTCCAGCAGGAATGGATAGGACAACAGCGCGAGGAAGCTGCCGATGTTGGAGGATGCATAGAGGAAATAGGGATCGTGTCCGGCAGGATGGCCGGTGCGGACGAACCAGGCCTGCAGCAGCGGATTGTTGGCGGCGAGCGCGAAGAACGGCAGGCCGATCGAGACCACGAACAGGCCGAGCAGCCAGAACGCATAGCCGGAGGCCGGTGGCTCGCCATAGGCGGTGGCGATGCCGAGCGGCAGCGTGGCGAAGGCTGCGATCAGCAAAACCAGATGCACCGCGACCGGAACGATGCGATTCCTGATCTGCATTAAGAGATGCGCATAGGCATAGCCCGCCAGCAGCAGCGACTGGAAGAACACCATCGCCACCGACCACACTGCCGGCGAGCCGCCGAGCCGCGGCAGCACCATCTTGGCGAACAGCGGCTGCACCGAGAACAGCAGCAGCGCGCTGACGAAGATCGCGGCGGTGTAGACCGTCAGCAGCAGCCGGTTGCGCGACGAGGACGGCTGCTCCGTGGCGGCGGGTTGCACGATCGAATCCATGGAAGCTCCGGCTTAAACCCCGGCGGGCGCCGGACGCGCGCAATGGAGCACAAGGCGCCTGAACGGGCAATAAAGGGTCTCGTGATGTTGCAGCGACGATTGCTTGATATACAGATGTCATTCCGGGTCTGGTCCTTCGGACCATCCCGGAAAGACCGCGGAACATTTTGAATCCTTCATGAGCGAAACCGACGTCATCATCATCGGCGCTGGCCATAACGGCCTCACCTGCGCGGCCTATCTCGCGATGGCGGGCCTGCGCGTGCGCGTCGTCGAGCGCCGCAAGGTGGTCGGCGGGGCCGCGGTCACGGAGGAGTTTCACCCCGGATTCCGCAACTCGGTCGCGGCCTACACCGTGAGCCTGCTCAATCCGCAGGTGATCCGCGACTTGGGCCTCACTGAACAGGGCCTGCGGATCGTCGAGCGGCGCGCGCAGAATTTCCTGCCCGCGCCCGACGGCAGCTATCTGCTCACCGGCGAGGGGCGGACGAAGGAATCCGTCGCGCGGCTGAGTGCGCATGACGCAAGCGCGCTCGACGGGTTCTCGCGCGAGCTGGAAGACATCGCCGACGTGCTGCGGCAGTTCGTGCTGCGTGCGCCGCCGAACCTGCTCGACGGTTTTGGCACGAACGCGATCCGCGAAGCGGTGAACGCGCTCCAGAGCGCCAACATCCTGCGTGGGTTGACGCTGGAGCAAAGCCGCAGCCTGCTCGATCTCTTCACCCGTTCTGCGGGCGAGATGCTGGACGAGCGCTTCGAGCACGATCTGGTCAAGGCGCTGTTCGGCTTCGATGCCATCGTCGGCAATTATGCCAGTCCGTACGCGGCGGGCTCGGCCTATGTGATGCTGCACCACGCCTTCGGCGAGGTGAATGGCAAGAAGGGCGTCTGGGGCCACGCCATCGGCGGCATGGGCGCGATCACGCAGGCGATGGCGCGCGCCGCGCAGGGTCGCGGCGTCACGATCGACACGGATGCGGGTGTGCGCGAGATCATCGTCGAGCGCGACCGCGCCGTCGGCGTGGTGCTGGACAACGGCACGTCCCTCCGCGCGAAATATGTCGCGGCCAACGTCAATCCAAAGCTGCTCTATACGCGGCTGATCGCGGCCGACGCCCTGCCCCCGGACTTCCTCGCGCGCATCCGGCACTGGAAGAACGGCTCCGGCACCTTCCGCATGAATGTGGCGCTGGACCGCCTGCCGTCCTTCACCGCGCTCCCGGGCAACGGCGATCATCTCACCTCCGGCATCATCCTCGCGCCAAGCCTCGGCTACATGGACCGCGCGTATCTCGACGCGCGCGCGCTAGGCTGGAGCCGGGAGCCTGTCGTCGAAATGCTGATCCCCTCCACGCTCGACGACACGCTCGCACCGGCGGGCAAACACGTCGCGAGCCTGTTCTGCCAGCACGTCGCGCCCGAACTGCCCGACGGAAAGTCCTGGGACGACCATCGCGAGGAGGTCGCCGATCTCATGATCGCGACGGTGGACAAATACGCACCCGGCTTTGCGGCAAGCGTGCTCGGCCGCCAGATCCTCTCCCCGCTCGACCTCGAACGGCAATTCGGCCTGTTGGGAGGTGACATCTTCCACGGCGCGCTGACGCTGAACCAGCTGTTCTCGGCGCGGCCGATGCTGGGCCATGCCGACTATCGCGGGCCCCTGAAGGGCCTCTATCATTGCGGTTCCGGCGCCCACCCCGGCGGCGGCGTCACCGGTGCGCCCGGCCACAACGCCGCGCAGGCGATCTTGAGGGATCACCGCTCGCTGTTCGGAAGCCGTGGATAGGTCTGTGGACAGGCTGTTGACAGAGCTGTGAGAAAGCAGTGGGTCGCCTGCGCGCGGCAGGCCCGGCGCGCCCCTTACAAGGCGGTGGAAAAGCTGGGGACGAGTGGCGGGATAAAGCCGTGGACAACTTGGGGGAAACGAGTGGAGGGCCTGTGGGCATTCCGGTGCTCCCAAAACGACCTCGCCCGCCGGGGGCAACTCCCCGTGCGGGCGATCGTCAGGTAACAGCCTCTAAAGAAAAACAGCCCCCGCCAGGAAATGGGAGGCGGAAATTACTTCAAGGAACTGCTAATCGAACCGAACTTGTCGTTCAAGCTGGTGCCCAGGCTGTTCACCACGGTGATGATCGCCAGCGCGATGCCCGCTGCGATCAGGCCGTATTCGATCGCGGTTGCACCGGATTCGTCCGACCAGAACTTCAAAACCATGCTCTTCAAGACTCGCCTCCGTTTCAATTCCAAGATGCGTTGGCTGGATCCAACACCCGGAAATCTACGGGACACAACCTGCAGTCAGGTTAAATCGGAACCTGCAAGTTATACGGAAAATTGGGAACAAAAGTTCCAAAAATTGAACTGACGGAACCCTAGAATGCAGCTTTCTCCCACTCATCGCGCCTGCTTTTCGATCGGCACCGAGGCCGCGGCCAAGCGCGTCGTCGACGTGCTCACGGAGGTCTTTTTCGACGGCGACGCGGCGGTCGCCGCCTTCGAGCGGCCGGACGGACAGTGGGACGTCACGCTCCATTTCGCCGATGCGCCCGATCAGGCATGGCTGCGGGAACTCATTGTAACTTCGGCAGGAAACGAGATCGCCGAAACGCTCATCTTCGACATTGTCGAGGCCAAGGATTGGGTCAAGGCGAGCCTCGAAGATCTCGTCCCGGTGCCGGCCGGGCGCTTCGTCGTGCACGGCAGCCACGACCGCGACCGCGTCGCGCCGAACAAGCTTGCCATCGAGATCGAGGCAGCGCTCGCCTTCGGCACCGGCCACCACGGCACCACACGCGGCTGTTTACTGTTGCTTGACCACGTCCTGAAGAGTTCCCGGCCGAGGAGCCTGCTCGACCTCGGCACCGGCACCGGCGTGCTGGGCATCGCCGCAGCGAAGGCGCTGCATCGCGCGGTGCTCGCCTCCGACATCGACCCGCCGTCGGTGCGGGTGGCGGCAGAGAACGCGACACTGAACCACGTCGGCAACCAGGTGCGGGTGATCCGCGCAACCGGATTTGCCGCACCGGACTTTGCCAGATGCGGCCCGTTCGACCTGGTCCTGGCCAACATCCTTGCCAATCCGTTAAGGCAATTGGCCGGCCCGATGGCGCGGCACCTCGCGCCCGGCGCGCGCGTCATCCTCTCCGGCCTCTTGACCCACCAGGCCCCCGCCGTGATCGCCGCCTACCGCGCACGCGGCCTCGTGCCGGTGCGGCACCTGCGGATCGAGGGGTGGAGCAGCTTGTTGCTGCGGAAGATGGGGTAAGGCAGCCTAGGCGCCGTACGGTGGGCCAAGCGGCTTGTCCGCCATAGCTCGAAGAGCGACGGCGGAAGCGTGCCCACCACATCTATTTGGGATCAAGGAGACATGGTGGGCACGGCGCTCTGCGCCTTTGCCCACCCTACGACACCGCCCTACTCCGCCGGCTTCTCGTCCCGACGTGTCGCGCGCTTGCCCTGCAAGGCGCGCCTAGCGCGGCGCTCGGCGAAACGGTCGATCATCTGGCTGATGAGGCCGCGCGGCTTCTTCGGTGTCGTTGCGGCCGGGGCGCGGTGGGCCGGCGGCGAAATCTTCTCAAACATGAACGCTGGCATCGTGTGTCCCCTCGCCGTTGAGATGAACCACTCGCTCGAATTTCCCTGTTATCCGGACGAAGCGCAACTGCTGCATCCTGTACTCCACTCAATTCGAATGGACCATTTTCAAGCACGGTCCGTGCCAGATGCGACCCCAAATGCGTCTACATTGCGGACTGATCCTCATGATCCTAAACTGAGCCATGTTCGAAGCACACTTCCAGACATTCGAGGAGCCCGAGGCCGGCGTCGCATTGACGGCGCGCCTGGCCGCGCTCCGTGAAGAACTCGCCCGCCGCAAGCTGACCGGCTTCGTCGTTCCGCGCGCCGATCAGCAGCAGAACGAATATGTGCCCCCCTCGGAAGAGCGGCTGGCCTGGCTGACCGGCTTTACCGGTTCCGCAGGATTGGCGGTGGTGCTGACGCATGAGGCCGCGGTTTTCGTCGACGGCCGCTACACGATCCAGGCGGCCAAGCAGGTCGACGCAAAGGCCTGGGCGGTGGAATCGCTGATCGATCCGCCGCCGGAGAGCTGGGTATCGACGCACCTGAAGGCCGGCGACCGCCTCGGATTTGATCCGTGGCTGCACACTTCTTCGGCAGCCGAGCGCCTCGCCGCCGCCTGCGCCAAGGCCGGCGCCGAGCTGGTCGCCGTCGACAGCAACCCGGTCGACGCGATCTGGCAGGACCGGCCGCAGCCGCCGCTGGCCCCGGTCGCCGTGCACAGCCTGCAAAATGCCGGGGTCGCCGAGGCCGAGAAGATCACCCAAATCAAAAGCGAGATCGCCAAGCTCGGCGTCGACGCGCTGGTGCTCTCCGACAGCCACGCCGTGGCCTGGACCTTCAACATCCGCGGCGCCGACGTCGCCCATACTCCGTTGCCGCTGTCCTACGCGCTGGTGCCGAAGGACGGCCGGCCGACCGTGTTCATCGACCACCGAAAACTCTCCAATTTGACCCGCGACCATCTGGAACAGTCCGCCGACGTGCGCGAGCCCGATGCGATGGCGCCGACGCTGATGGCGCTCGCCAAGAGCGGCGCCGCGATCGCACTCGACAATGCCACCGCGGCCGACGCGCTCAGCCGGCTGATCGCAAGCGCCGGCGGCAAGCCGGTGCGCGGCAGCGATCCGATTGCGCTGCTCAAGGCCGTCAAGAACGCGACCGAGATCAAGGGCACACGGACGGCGCATCGCCGCGACGCCGTGGCGCTGGCGCGCTTCCTCGCCTTCGTCGACCGCGAGGCATCAAGCGGCAAGCTGACCGAGATCGACGCGGTCGAAGCGCTTGAGACGTTCCGCCGCGACACCGGCGCGCTGAAGGACGTCTCGTTCCCGACCATATCAGGCACCGGCCCGAACGGCGCCATCGTGCACTACCGTGTCACCCGCAAGAGCAACCGGCGCATCGCGCCCGGCGATCTGCTGCTGATCGATTCCGGTGCGCAATATGAAGACGGCACCACCGACGTCACCCGCACCATGGCCGTGGGCGAGCCGACCGGCGAGATGCGCGACCGCTTCACCCGGGTGCTGCGCGGCCACATCGCGATCGCGCGCGCGGTGTTTCCCGACGGCACCACCGGCGCGCAGCTCGACACGCTGGCACGGCAATATCTCTGGGCCGCCGGCGTCGATTTCGAGCACGGCACCGGCCACGGCGTCGGCAGCTATCTCAGTGTGCACGAAGGACCGGCCCGGATCTCGAAGCTCGGCACCACGCCGCTGAAGCGCGGCATGATCCTCTCCAACGAGCCCGGCTATTACAAGACCGACGGCTTCGGCATCCGCATCGAGAACCTCGAGCTGGTGGTCGCCGCCGACATCGAGGGTGCCGAGAAGCCGATGAACGCGTTCGAGACGCTGACCCTGGCGCCGATCGACCGGCGCCTGGTCGACGTCGCGATGCTGGGCAAGGACGAGCTCGACTGGCTCAACGCCTACCACGCGCGCGTTCGCGCCGAGGTGCGCCCGGCGCTGGACGAAGCGACGAAGGCCTGGCTCGATCAGGCGACGGCCGAGCTGAAGGCGTAAGCGCGCGCCGGAGATGCATGGCGCTACGCGATTTGCGCAACGCTCTCACCTCACACTCGCTGTCATGCCCCGCGAAGGCGGGGCATCCAGTACGCCGCAGCCTCTCGATTCAATCACTACGGCCTCTGGAATACTGGATTCCCCGCCTTCGCGGGGAATGACACCGAAGATGTGGCACGACCGCACAACATCTCAGCACACGCGCCCCGTAGGATAACGGTCTCCACACGCTGTTATCACAACCGTCCCGAAATCCGAATAGCCGCATTCCGAAACGCCGATATCCGTCTTGCGCGAGCACGCTACAGTCGATTCGACTTCGAAAGACGGACGACTATGCACGGCATGATCAGCAGGCCGCCGGACGCGGCGACGAAAAACATCGCGACCTCGCGCGTGGTGTTGCTGCTGCTAGTCGTCATGACCGGGATCGCGCCGATCTCGCTCTACATCCTGGTTCCGGCGCTGCCCGTGCTGGCGACGACGTTCGGCCGCGACATCTCGATCGCACAGATGACGGTGTCGCTGTACATGGTCGGCATCGCACTGTCGCAGCTCATCATGGGACCGCTGTCGGACAGGTTCGGCCGGCGTCCGGTGCTGCTTGGCGGCCTCGCGCTGATGGTCGCGGCGAGCATCGCCTGCATCTTCGCCGAAACCCTGCCGCAACTGATCGCAGCGCGCTTCTTCCAGGCGCTCGGCGGCGCCTCCGGCATGGTGGTGAGCCGCGCCATCATCCGCGATATCTACGAGCGCGACCGCGTCGCCTCCATGATCAGCCTCGTGATCGCAGCGCTGATGATCGGCCAGATGGTCTCACCGCTCACCGGCGGCCTGATCGAGACCGCATTCGGCTGGCGGGCGATCTTCTACGCCGTCACCATCGCCGCGATCGCGGTCGCAATCGGCATCGCAATCGCGCTGCCCGAGACCCGCCGCGATCGCGCGGTCGGCAGCGGCGGCTTTCGCAGCGACGTCGGCACCTTGATCAAGAGCCGCGCCTTCATCGGCTATGTGATGTGCCAGGTGCTGGCGTCCCAGATTATCTTCACCTTCGCCGGCGGCGGCCCCTACATCGTGGTGACGCAGATGGGCCGGACCAGTGCCGAATACGGCGCCTGGTTCGCGACAACAGGCTTTGCGTATCTCGTCGGCAATCTGCTCTGCGTGCGCTTCGCGCCGCGACACTCGCTGGAAAGACTGATCTGGTTCGGGCTCGGCCTGCAACTCTGCGGCAGCCTGTTGAACCTGCTCTGGAGCTTCACCGGCTGGAACGAGGCACCGGCGTGGCTATTCGGCACGCAGATGATCGTGATGGTGGGCAATGCCTTCGTGATGGCGAACTCCGCCGCCGGCGCCATCAGCATCCGCCCTGAAGCCGCCGGCACCGCGTCAGGCGCGATGGGCTTCCTCCAGCAGGGCATCGGCGCGCTGATGTCGCAATTCGGCGCCTATCTCGGCGGCCATTCCGCAACGACGCTGCCGCTGACCTCGGCGGTGCTGGCGATATCGCTGCTCTGCGCCTGCATGATGATCTTCGTCGTTCCCCGCCGCGAGGTGGTGGTGAGCGAGGAGTTGATCGAGCAGGCGGAGGAGGAAGAGAGCGGGATGATGTGAGAGGCGATTGGCCTCGCATCAATCTCGATGTCATTCCCCGCGACCCGGCTACGCCAAGGCTTCGCCGGGGCTGAGGGTCCAGGGCCGCCGAAGCTTTAGCGTAGGCGGCAAGCGGGGAATCCAGTACGCCGCGGCCCATCGGTTCTATCACAGCCGTCTCGGAGTACTGGATCGCCCGGTCAAGCCGGGCGACGACAGCGGAGTGAGTGTGGCGCGAGCGCGCCTCTCTCACTCCCCGATCAGCGTCAGCCACTCGTCCTCGGTCAACACCTTGACGCCGTGCTTGTTGGCTTCCGCGAGCTTGGAGCCCGCGCCCGGGCCGGCGACGACGAGGTCGGTCTTCTTCGACACAGAACCCGACACCTTCGCCCCGAGACGTTCCGCGGTGGCCTTGGCCTCGTCGCGCGTCATCTTCTCCAGCGATCCCGTGAACACCACCGTCTTGCCGGCGACGGCGGAATTGCTCTTCGGCTTCTCGGCGTCGATGATCTCGACTTCCTTGGTGAGGCGCTCGACGATGCCGCGATTGTGGCTCTCGCCGAAATAGTCGGCGATGCTCTTGATCACGGTGTCGCCGATCTGGTCCAGCGCGTCCATCTCGGCCATCGCCTCCTCGTCGCCCTTGGCGACCTTGAGACAGGCGTCGTGGAAAGCGTCCCACGAGCCATAGCCGCGTGCGAGCGCCAGCGCGGTGGTCTCGCCGACATGACGCATCCCGAGCGCAAAGACGAAGCGCTCCAGCGCGATTCTGCGCCGGCTCTCGATGGCGCCGAACAGGTTGCGCACCGACGTTTCGCCGTAGCCCTCGATCTCCTCGAGATTCAGCTTCGCATTGCGCTTCTCCAGCGTGAAAATATCGGCGGGCTCCTTCACCCATCCCTCGTCGAAGAAATACTGGAGCTGCTTCTCGCCAAGACCGTCGATGTCGAAGGCGCGCCGCGACACGAACAGTTTGAGGTGCTCGATCTTCTGATAGGGACAGGCGAACTCGCCGGTGCAGCGGGCGCGCGAGCCCTCTTCGCCGGCCGCCGTCTCCTCGCGCGTGACGTCGGTGTGCAGCGGGCACGGGCACTTCGTCGGGAAATGGAATTCCTTGGCCGTCTTCGGCCGCTTGTCGAGGACGACGTCGACCACCTGCGGGATGACGTCGCCGGCACGCTGGATCACGACGGTGTCGCCGATCCTGATATCGCGCCCCTCGCGCAGCACCTCACCCTTGTTGCCGATGCCCTTGATGTAGTCCTCGTTGTGCAGGGTGACGTTCTGCACGATCACGCCGCCGACGCCGACCGGTTCGAGCTTGCCGACCGGCGTGAACGAGCCGGTGCGGCCGACCTGGATCTCGATGTCGCGCAGCACCGTCACGGCGCGCTCGGCCGGGAATTTGTGCGCGATGCCCCAGCGCGGCGTGCGTGAGACGAAGCCGAGCCGTTCCTGCCAGTCGATGCGGTCGACCTTGTAGACGACGCCGTCGATGTCGTAATCGAGCTTTGCGCGCTGCTCCTCGATCGAATGATGGAACGCGAGCAACTCCTCGACGGAATGACAGAGCCTGGTCAACGGATTGGTCTTGAAGCCGCAGCGCTCGAACCAGCCGATCATGCCGCTCTGCGTACCCTCCGGCATCGCACTCATCTCGCCCCAGGCATAGGCGAAGAAGCCCAGGGGACGCGAGGCGGTGATGGTCGGGTCCTTCTGCCGGAGCGAGCCTGCGGCCGAATTGCGCGGATTGGCGAAGATGGTGCTGCCTTCCGCCTTCTGCCGCTCGTTGAGCGCGAGGAACGCCTTCTTGGTCATGTAGACCTCACCGCGCACCTCGCAGATGTCGGGGACGTTGCGGCCTTTCAGCTTCTGCGGCACGTCTTCGAGCGTGCGGATGTTGGCGGTGACGTCCTCGCCTTCAGCGCCATCACCGCGGGTCGCCGCGGTGACGAGCTCGCCGCCCTCGTAGCGCAGCGACATCGAGAGGCCGTCGATCTTCGGCTCGGCCGAGAAATCGACCTTGTCGTCGTCGAGCTTCAGGAAGCGCACGATGCGGCCGACGAAGTCGCGGACGTCCTCTTCGGCAAACGCGTTGTCGAGCGACAGCATCGGAACGGAATGCCGAACTTTCCTGAAGCGCCCCGACGGCGCCGCGCCGACTTTCTGGGACGGCGACTCCGCGCTGACGAAATCCGGAAAGCGCTTTTCGATCGCGTTGAAGCGCTGGCGCAACGCGTCGTACTCGGCGTCGGTCACGGTGGGCGCGTCCTCTTGATAGTAGCGCCTGTCGTGCTCTTCGAGTTCGAGTGCGAGCCGCATGTGCTCGACCTTGGCCTGCGCCTTGGTGAGGTCGGCGACGTCGCGAAGCGGCCTTGCTTTGGATTTTGCTGCTCTTGCCATGGTGCTTGGATACGACGGAGCGGGCGGGAGGGTAAAGGCGGTTGGTCTCGTGCCCCGGACGCTGCGCAGCGCGGAGCCGTGCGCTGCAGAGCCGGGGCCTGTGTGGCAGCATTCCGTGTCCCGGCTCGCGCTACGCGCATCCGGGACACAAAGTCTAACTCGCCGCCTTGAGCAGCCGATCGGCGGCCGCCCTCGCCTCGGCCGTGATCTCGGCGCCGGCGAGCATGCGGGCGATCTCCTCGCGGCGGTGGTCAGCGGCCAGCGCATTGACGCGGGTGGCGACGCGCTTGCCCTTGTCCAGCGCATCCTTGGAGATCAGCAGATGCTGGCCGGCACGGGCGGCGACCTGCGGAGCGTGGGTCACGGCCATCACCTGCACCTTGCCGGCAAGCCGCGCGAGCCGCCCACCGATGGCGTCCGCGACCGCACCGCCGACCCCGGTGTCGATTTCGTCGAACACCAGCGTCGGCGCCGAGCCGCGGTCGGACAGCACGACCTTGAGCGCCAGCAGGAAGCGCGAGAGCTCGCCGCCGGAAGCGACCTTCATCATCGGACCCGGCTTGGTGCCGGGATTGGTCTGCACCCAGAACTCGACGCGGTCGAAACCCTGCGGGCCCGGCGCGGCCTCATCGGTCTCGACCTGCGTCATGAACTTGGCGCGTTCGAGCTTGAGCGGCGCGAGCTCGGCGTTGACCGCCTTGTTGAGCTTGTCCGCCGACTTCTGCCGCGCCATCGACAGTTTCTTGGCGGCAGCGGCATAGCGCGCGTCAGCCTCGATCGCCGCCTGCTCCAGCTTCTTCAACCGCGAAGCACCGGCATCGATCAGGACGACGTCGGCAGCGTATTTGGCGGCAAGCGCGGCGAGGCCATCGACCGGCGTCGAATATTTACGCGAGGCGGCGCGCAGCGCGAACAGCCGCTCCTCGATGCGCTCGAGCTCGCCCGGATCGAAATCGGTCGCGGCGAGCGCGGCCAGGAGATGCTGGTCGGCTTCCTCCAGCGCGTTGATCGCGACGTCGATCGCCTTCACGGCGGGCTCGACCAGCGCCGGCGAGTTGACACCGCGCCGCTCCAGCCGGCGCACCGCGGCCGACAGCGAGGCGACCGGCGAATGATTGCCGCCGACGGCTTCCTGCGCTTCGCGCAAATCGGAGGCGATCTTCTCGCCCTGCATCATGGTGGTGCGGCGACCGGCGAGCGAGGTCTCCTCGCCTTCCTTGGGCGCGAGCTGCTTCAGCTCGTCGGAGGCGTGGCGCAGATAATCGGCCTCGCGCGCGGCGCGCTCCATGCCGGCGCGATGCTCCTCCAACGCGGTGTTCGCGGTGCGGCGCGCGTCCCAGAGCGCCTCCACGGCCGCGACGTCCTTTTCGAGCCCGGCAAAGGCGTCGAGCAGGCGGCGGTGGGTGGCGGCATCGACCAGCGCGCGCTCGTCATGCTGGCCGTGGATCTCGACCAGGGCGCCACCGACCGCCTTCAGCGTCTGCACGCTGATCGACTGGTCGTTGATGAAGGCGCGGGTGCGGCCGTCGGCGAGTTGCACCCGGCGGAGAATCATCTCGCCGGTATCATCCAGGCCGTTCTCGGCCAGAATCTTCGTCGCGGGGTGATTTTTGGGGATATCGAAGACGGCGGTGACCTGCCCCTGCTCCGCGCCATGGCGCACGAGCCCGGCGTCGCCGCGGCCGCCGAGCGCCAGTGCAAAGGCATCGAGCAGGATGGATTTGCCCGCACCGGTCTCACCGGTCAAAACCGCAAGTCCGGTGGCGAATTCGATATCGAGCCGCTCGATCAGGACGATGTCACGGATCGACAGACGCGCCAGCATGGAATCAAATTTCCTAGCCGAGACTAAAGGCCTATCTTCTTGAAGGCCCTGCTCATCCAGGAACCCTGATTCTCGCTCGGCTCGAGACCCCCGGATTTTACAAGATTATAGGCGTCCTTGTACCAGCGGCTGTCAGGAAAATTGTGGCCAAGCACCGCGGCTGCGGTCTGCGCCTCGGCGACGATGCCGATCGTCATATAGGCCTCGGTGAGCCGGAACAGAGCCTCCTCGACATGGCGGGTGGTCTGGTACTGCGTGACGACGGCCTTGTAGCGGTTGATCGCCGCCGTGTAGTCGCGCTTCTGCATGTAATAGCGGCCGACGTTCATTTCCTTGCCGGCGAGCTGGTCGCGCGCACCCTCGATCTTGGCCTTGGCCGAGGTCGCATATTCCGAGTTCGGATATTTGCGGTTCACCTCTTCCAGCGCGGCGATCGCCTTCTCGGTGCGGGCCTGGTCGCGGCTGATGTCCGGGATCTGATCGTAATGGGAGGCGGCGATCAGGTATTGCGCATAGGCCGCGTCCGGGCTGCCGGGATGCAGCGTGACGTAGCGGGTCGCGGCGCCGATGCAGCCGTCATAGTCGCCGCCCTGGTAGGAGGCATAGGCCGACATCAACAGCGATTTGCGGGCCCAGTCGGAATAAGGATGCTGGCGGTCGACCTCTTCGAACTTCTTGTTCGCCCCCTTCATGTCCTTCTTCTCGTTCATGAGGTACAGGCCCTCATTATAGATCTTGTCGGCGGGCTCCTCGGTGAAGGTGTCGTCCTTGGCGGTGAACTTGTCCCAGAGCGCGCCGGTGCCGCAGCCGGCCAGCGGCAGCGCGAGCACCACGAAGGTGGCGGCTTGAAGCAGCCCGCGGACTCCAGGCGAGACCGAGAGATATCCGCGCGTCATACGCTGTGCCGACATGAATTTAAGCCCTGACGCCCTGTGATGCGGTGTCCGCCAGCCCATGAACCCCGTCATGGGCGCGAAATGTAGCCGTGGTGCCTGCCATGCGACCACGCCGTGTAACCGAAAAACGATCTCGAACCAACCGGATAGGCAGGCATTTCGCCCGGATTAAGGCGAACGCGCCGCAATCCTAGCCGATCATCGTTACCAGGAGTTTCCCGGGAGCCGCCGCCAAACGCCGGCGGCAACAGAACGCCAGTGGCGACAGGTCTCTTCAGGACACGTCCGGCCCGTAGGCCGCGGCGATGCGACCGCCGACGATGCCGCGACCGACTTCGCCCACGGGACGCGTGGTGCGGCGGACCGCCTCGCCCTCGACCACCCGCCAGGCGGTACGGTCGGCGAGCAGCGCGGTCAGGACAGCGTGGTTGAGCTTGTGACCGCCACGCACCGAGCGATAGGCGCCAAGCAGCGGCAGGCCGGCCAGCGCGAGATCGCCGATCACGTCCAGCACCTTGTGGCGGGCGCATTCGTCGGCGTAGCGCAGGCCCTCGGTGTTGAGCAGCCGCTCGTCGTCGAACACGACGGTGTTGTCGAAGGAGGCGCCGAGTGCGTAACCCGCGCTCCAGAGCCGGGCGACGTCGCACATCAGGCCGAAAGTCCGGGCGCGGCCGACTTCGCGGCGGAAGCGCTCCGGGCTCAGATCGAAGCCGTAGCTCTGCTGGCCGATGACGGGATTGGTGAAGTCGATCTCGATATCAACGCGGAATCCGTTGGCGTGGGGCCGGATCTCGCCGAAGGAGTCACCGACCTTGGCCGAGATCGGCTTCAAGATCTGAATGAAGCGGCGCTGTGCCGGCTGGCTGACGATGCCGGCCTGGTCGATCGCGGCAATGAAGGCCGCGGCGCTGCCGTCCATGATCGGCACTTCCGGTCCGTCGATCTCGATGGTGGCGTTGTCGACGCCCATGCCCCGCAGAGCAGCAAGCACGTGCTCGGCGGTGGAAACCAACGGGCCGTCACGATCGCCGAGGACGGTGGCGAAGTCGGTCGCGATCACCTGGTCGGCGGTCGCCTGAATCTCACGGTCACTTCCCTCGAGGCCGGTGCGGACAAAAACAAAACCCGCGTCGACGGGCGCAGGCCCCAGCGTGAGAGTGACGGGAAGACCGGAATGAACGCCAACGCCGGCCACGGTGGCTTGCGCACGAAGCGTTGTTTGCCGGCTAAATTTCATCAGGAATCCGCCCCACTACGACCCACTGCGACTTATACTAGGCCCGCTTGGCCGGCCAGTGCCGACGGTTGCGAATCTCCGTATCCCCAAGTCACGGCAAACCATAGTCACAGCCTCAAACAGCGCCAACTCACGCTTTTTTACCGATTGTTACCCCAAACCTGCCGTATTCGCGCCAAGGCTTAACCAAATTGCGCCGGAGTTTGGGGCCGTTATCGGCAGTTTTACTGAACCACCAAATGCGTAATTAATGATTTAAAATCAGTTGTTTGATCCCGCAATCCGGGCATGCACGGGACCAAAGGAAAGGTCCCGGCAAGCTTCCCGCCGGGACCTTTTTTCGTCGGCCCTATTGTAACAATCCTCAGGTCGCCTGACGCCTCAGGAAGGCCGGGATATCAAGATGGTCGTCACCCTGTGGCGCCGGCGCAACAGGTGCCGGGCGACCATGCATGTCCAGGCCCTGAGGCGCAGGACGGCGGGCATACTCCGATACCGGCTCGCTTGCCGCGATCTGCTGCGCCACGCTCTTCTGGGGCCGGCGATCGGGCAGCGGCGGCATCGCGGGACCGGCGGTGCGGGCTGCGACCGGCGCCTCACTCTCCTCGTCGCGGCGGCCGAGGCCGACATTGGCGAGGCGCTGGAGCAGCGACAGGCGGGTCTTCTGCGGGGTCTCTTCTTCAACCTCGCCGCGGGCCTGGCGAAGCTCGGCCTGGGCCGGCATCGGCAGTTCGTCGATACGCGGCATCCGCGGTGCACGGACCGGCCCACGCTCGGCCTGCGGCGGGATGAAAGTTTCCGGCGTCATCGGCTCCTGCATCGCGACCGGGGCCATGTCAGGCTCCGGAAACAGCGTCGGCTTCTGCGCGATCGGGCGTACCGTGACGTCGCCATAGGTCTGCATCGGCGCGGGCGCCTGCGGGACCTCGGCAACGGCAGCCGCGATGGCGGCAAGCGCGGCGCGCTCGACATTCGGACGCGGCGCGGTCGGGGCGGCGGCCGGGATCTGGGCTTCCAGCTTCTGGGCGCGCTCGGCCATGCGCTGATTGTCGGCGCGCAGACGCGCGGTCAGATCGGCGAGACGGCTCTCGGCAGCGGCGGCCGGAGCAGCGGGAGCCTGCTGCACCTGTTGAATCTGCTGCGGCGCCGCGTTCGCGACCGGGGCGCTGGTGGCCTGGGTGTTGCGGGCGATCGTTGCCTGCTCGATGCCGGTGGCGACGACCGAGACGCGGATCAGGCCGTCGAGCGCTTCGTCGAAGGTCGCGCCGACGATGATGTTGGCGTCCTGATCGACTTCCTCGCGGATGCGGGTCGCGGCTTCGTCAACCTCGAACAAGGTGAGGTCCTTGCCGCCGGTGATCGAGATGAGGAGGCCCTTGGCGCCCTTCATCGAGCTATCGTCGATCAGCGGGTTGGCGATCGCGGCTTCAGCGGCGGTCAACGCGCGCTTGTCACCGGAAGCTTCGCCCGTACCCATCATCGCCTTGCCCATCTCGCGCATGACGGCGCGAACGTCGGCGAAGTCGAGGTTGATCAGACCTTCCTTGACCATCAGGTCGGTGATGCAGGCAACGCCGGAATAGAGCACCTGGTCGGCCATCGCGAAGGCGTCGGCGAAGGTGGTCTTCTCGTTGGCGACCCGGAACAGGTTCTGGTTCGGGATGATCAGGAGCGTGTCGACGACCTTGTGCAGCTCGTTGATGCCGGCCTCGGCGGTGCGCATGCGGCGGCCGCCCTCGAAGTGGAACGGCTTGGTCACGACGCCGACGGTGAGGATGCCCATGTCGCGCGCGGTCTTGGCGATGACGGGAGCAGCACCGGTGCCGGTGCCGCCGCCCATGCCGGCGGTGACGAACACCATGTTGGCGCCCGAGAGATGGTCGCGCAGTTCGTCGATCACCTCTTCCGCCGCCGCCGCGCCGACGTTCGGCTGCGAACCCGCGCCGAGGCCTTGCGTGACCGCGGTGCCCATCTGCACGATGCGCTGCGCCTTCGACATCGTCAGCGCCTGCGCGTCGGTGTTGGCGACCACGAAGTCGACGCCCTGGAGGCCCGCCGTGATCATGTTGTTGACGGCGTTGCCACCGGCGCCACCGACGCCGAACACGGTGATCCGGGGCTTCAATTCGTGAATATCAGGAACATTGATGCTGATGGTCATGTTTGCCTCTCGATCACGCGCGCGTGGGTTCGCCCCGGCCGGCGGCCGCGGGAGTTGGTGAAATGCGAAGGTTGCGGAACCGGTTCATCAGAAGCCCTCGCGTAGCCATCGTCCGACCTTTCCAAAATAACCGCCCGTCCCTGTCTTGACCTGCTGCCGCGTATGCCGCGGTTCGACATGCTCGTGATGAACATATTGCGGGTAGACGAGGAGCCCGGCCGGCACCGCGAACGCGGCGTTCTTCGCCTCGTTGGGCAGCCGGCCGAAACCGAGCGGACGTCCGACCCGCACGGGCCGGCCGAGAATCTGTGTGCCGAGTTCGACGAGTCCGGTGAGCTGCGAGGCGCCGCCGGAGAGCACGACGCGGCCGTTGGGCTCTGAGGCGAAGGGCGAATCCTTCAGCTTGTCCCGAACCATTTCGAAGACTTCCTCGGCACGGTGCTTGACGATGTTGGCGATGGTCGCGCGGGAGACGATCTGCGGCAGATCCTGCTCGTCACCGGCTGTCGGTACAGACATCAGCTCACGCGAGTCCGATCCGCCGGTGATGACGGTCCCATATAACGTCTTGATTCGCTCGGCATCGGCAATGGTCGCGGAGAGTCCGCGCGCGAGATCCATCGTGATGTGTTGCCCGCCGACCGCAAAGCCCGCCGCATGCACGAAGCGGCCGCCGGAATAGACCGCGATCGTCGTGGTACCCGCGCCCATCTCGACGACGGCGGCACCGAGATCGGCCTCGTCGTCGGTCAGCACCGACAGGCCGGCCACATAGGGGCTCGCTGCCATGGCTTCGACATTGATGTGGCAGCGCTCTACCGCCAGCATCAGGTTACGGGCAACGGTGGCCTCGCAGGTGACGACGTTCATGTCGACGCCGAACTGATGCGCGACCATGCCGCGCGGATCTCGGATGCCCTTGACGCCGTCGAGCGTGTAGCCGACCGGCAGCGCGTGCAGCACGGTGCGGCCCTCGCCGGTGGCGTGGCGCATGCCGGTCGAGGTGACGCGGCTGACATCGGCCGGCGTCACGGCGCCGCCGCGGATGTCGGCGGCGGCTTCGACCAGCTGGCCGGAGAGCCGGCCGCCGGAGACCGACAGCAGCACGGACTCGACCCGCACCTTGGCCATCTTCTCCGCCAGCCCGACGGCCTGGCGTACCGCCTGCTCGCATTCGGCAAGATCGATCACCGCGCCGGCCTTCATGCCGCGCGACTGGATCTGGCTGTAACCGATCAGCTCCACCGCGTGGGTACGGTCGCGCAGGGCTTCGCTCGGCGCCGACGGCCTCAGCCGCGCAATCATGCAGGCGATCTTGCTGGTGCCGATATCGAGGCAGGCGACGATGCCGCCGCGCTTGTGCGGCATCGGGCGCGTCTTCGGGGTCTGGGTGCGATCAAGACCGGTCATGCGGCGTCCCCGGCCTTCTTTTTCTTCTTGTCCTTGAACAGGTCCTCGCGCGCCTTGGCGGCGTCGTCGGACAGCTGCACCACCAGGCGATCGGGCAGGCGCATGTCGACGGCGACGATGTCGCGGGAGAACAGCTTGTCCTCCTTGTCGAGCCGGGACAGCGTCGCGAGGGCGTTGCCGACGTCCTGCTCGGGCAGACGGATGTCGAGGCCATCCTTGAGCCTCAGGTTCCAGCGCCGCTCGCCGACATAGATCGCGGCTTTGGTCACCGAATTGATCTGCGGATAGCGCGCCAGCAGCGCCAGGAAATCGCGCGCCTGGGTGTCGGCGCCCTTGCCGACCACGAGCGGCAGCGACAGGAACCGGCGCGAGACGTAAGGCTCGAGCACCGCGCCGTCATCGGCGATGACGGAGAGGCGGCCGCCCTCCTGCCACAGCGCGAACGCCTGGCGCTCGGTGATGTCGATCATGAGCCGGCCCGGATAGAGCTTCAGCACGGTCGCATCCGCAATCCAGGGATTGGCCTTGAGCTTGTCGCGCACGACGTCGGCGTCGAGGAACAGCAGCGAGGAGCGGCCGCTGACCCCGCCGACCGCGAGGATCTCGTCCTGGCTGAGCTGCTTGCGGCCGTTGATCACGACAGAGGTGATGCGGAAGCCCGCAGAATTGGCCAGCGCGTTGCGGGTGTCGCTGACTGCGGCGATGAAATCCTGGAGGTGGCCGCCCCTGACGATGCCGAAGCCGCAGCTTCCGACCAGCAGCAGAACGGTCATGGTGATCCCGACCCGGCGCGGCGCATAGCGCTCGACCAGCGCGACCACGCGCGGCGGCGGCTCGCGCTCGACGACGGGCTTGGCTTTGGTCTTGGACCTGATCTTGTTCTGGGCGGCAGCGCGCTTCTGGTCGCGCTTGTCCTGCACCCACTCGCGCAGAAGCACGACCGCTCCGATAGCGGCCGCCTTCAGGTCAGCTTGGGGCCTCAGCGATCTCAGAAACGACCGGGTGAGGCTTCCTGCACCATCCATTGCACGAGCTCGTCAACAGTTAGCCCGCGACATCGCGCGGGTCCTGGCGAACATGACGTCTCGGACTTGCCGGGCCGGGTGCTGGTCTTCAGAAGAAGAAAACCTCTCCCCTTCAAAGCGTTCGCTGGAGGTGACATCACCCGCAACAGCCCACGCGCCGGCAGCCAAAGCGTCATATGCGCCGCCAGCGTTAACCTTCGGACGTCCTGGTAAACAAAAGGTAAACTTCGTTAACGCGGGATGCGTTTTGCCCAGGCGTGTGAGGCATTTATGCCGCGATGTCCGGCATTTTACCGGTTTTGGGTTCCAAAACCGGCCATTTCGCCCGTTCCGCCGTTAACCAGTCCTAATTAATTTCTTACGCCCCGCCCGGCGAGCTCGACCAGGCCGCGCAGGAAGTCGACGAACTCGATGCCTTCGGCTTTCAGCGCCTTGGGGTAGAGCGAGGACTTGGTCAACCCGGGCAGCGTGTTGGTCTCGAGATAGATCAGGCCCCTGTCGGAGACGATGAAGTCCGAGCGGGAATAGCCGGTGCAGGACATCGCGCGATGCGCCAGCATCGCCTGCTCCTTCAGCGCAGCGGTGATCTCGGGCGAAAAACGCCCGGGGCAGATCTCCTGGGTCGACTTCAGGAGATATTTTGCGGCGTAGTCGAAATTGCCCTCGCCCGGAATGATTTCGATCGGCGGCAGCGAGATGATCGAGCCGTCGGGGCGCTCCAGCACACCGCAGGTCGCCTCGACGCCAGCGATGTAGGGCTCGATCACATAGTCTTCGTGCTTTGCCGCATTGCGGACGGCGACGAGATCCTGCCTGGCGTTGACGAAGATCAGGCCGTAGCTCGAGCCGTCGCGCGCCGGCTTCGCGATCAGCCGGCCGTATTCGGCGAAGGCCTCGTCGATCTTGTCCAGCGCAACGTTGGCCGGCGGCGTCACGCCGCCGAGCGCGGCGAAATGCTTGGCCGCGATCTTGTCGAAGGCGAGATGCGAGGAGGCCGAGCCCGATCCGGTGAAAGGCACGCCGCGCGCCTCGCACATCACCTGCAATTCGCCGTTCTCCGCGCGCCCGCCATGCAGGCCGAGCACCAGCACGCGGCCCTCCGTCTTGGCCTGGTCGAGCGCCTGCCCCAGCGGAATGCCTGATGTGCCGGGCTTGAACTCGTCCTCGAACGGACGGGCGTGTTCGAGCAGTTGCTTCGACTGCACGACATGCACCTTGTCCTCGACGTCCCACCACCAGAGATCGGCCTCGGGCAGCGCCTGATGTAGCGCCTGGGCTGAGGCGACCGAAACCAGACGCTCCCGGTTGGAGCCGCCGAAGAGGATGGTGATGCGCATGTTCATAGTTCTCTCTAGTTCGTCATTCCGGGGCGCGACGAAGTCGCGAGCCCGGAATCCATAACCACAGCCTGGGGTCATGGATTCCGGGCCTGCGCCTAACGGCGCATCCCGGAATGACGGTGATCATGAAACCCCAATCCGCTTGATTTCCCAATGTAGCTCAATTCCGGAGTTTGCCTTCACCCGTTCGCGCACGGTCTCGCCCAGCGTCTCGATGTCGTGCGCGGTGGCATCGCCCGTGTTGATCAGGAAATTGCAGTGCATCTCCGAGACCTGCGCGCCGCCGACGCGCAGGCCGCGGCAGCCGGCGGCGTCGACCAGCTTCCAGGCCGAATGTCCCGGCGGGTTCTTGAAGGTCGAGCCGCCGGTCTTTTCGCGGATCGGCTGCGCGGTCTCGCGGTGGGTCTGCACCTCCGCCATGCGCCCGCGGATCGTATCAGTATCTCTGATCTCGCCGCGAAAGCGCGCGGAGGTGAAGATGATGGAGGGATCGACGCCGCTATTGCGGTAGACGAACTTCATGTCGGCGTTCGAGAACACGTGCTTCGTGCCATCGCGCCCGATACCTCGCGCCTCGATCAACACGTCCTTGGTCTCGCCGCCATTGGCGCCCGCATTCATGCGCAGCGCACCGCCGATGGTACCGGGAATGCCGAAATAGAATTCGAGCCCGCCGATATTGGCGGAGGCCGCCACTTCCGCCACGCGCTTGTCGAGCGCGGCAGTTCCAGCGGTGACGACATCGCCGCTCGCGCTCGCCTCGCCAAAGGCGCGCGGCGCCAGCCGAATCACCACGCCCGCAATGCCACCGTCACGCACGATCAGGTTGGAGCCGACGCCGACGACATAGACGGGAATGTCGGACGCGAGATGCGCGAGGAAGTAAGCGAGATCGTCCTCATCCGCCGGCGTGAACAGCACCTGCGCGGGACCACCGACGCGAAACCAGGTGAGCTCGGCGAGCGACTGGTTGGCCAGCATCCGGCCGCGCAGCTCCGGCATCGCAGCTTTGAGATCGGGCGTGATGTCGGGGAAGCTCATGGTGCGCTGACCGACATGCGAGCTGGATTGAGATTGCGCCGTGTGACGTTGTCCGCCAGCGCCCGGGGCTTCCCCCTCTCCCCACCCCTCCCCCGCAAGGGGGGAGGGAGCCTGACCAGCGTGCTCACCTCATCCAGCGTCACAGCTGCGCTCTGATCCTTTGCGAGAGTCAGGGAGGCACCGGCGGATGGGTTCCCTCCCCCCTTGCGGGGGAGGGTTAGGGAGAGGGGTGGCCACACGGGCGGTGGTCGACGATGACTTGACATCCGCTCGCTACCCCAGCGCCTTCAATTCGCCGGGCAAGGCATACGCCCATTGCGTGATGTTGCCCGCACCGAGACACACGACGAGATCGCCGGACTTCGCCAGGCCCTTGACGATACCTGCGAGCTCCGGCGCTGCCGGCAGGCCGACCACCTCGCGATGGCCGTGCGCGCGCAGACCGGCGACGAAATGATCGCGGTCGATGCCGTCGATCGGCGTCTCGCCGGCGGCGTAGACGTCGGCGACGACGACCGCATCGGCGTCGTTGAAGCAGGTACAAAATTCCTCGAACAGCGATTGCAGGCGGGTGTAGCGATGCGGCTGCACCACGGCGACGATCTTGCCATTGGTGGATTCCCGCGCCGCCTTCAGCACTGCCGCGATCTCGACGGGGTGATGACCGTAATCGTCGATCACCGTGACGCCGTTCCACTCGCCGGTCTTGGTGAAGCGGCGCTTGACGCCGCCGAAGCCTGCGATCGCCTTGCGGATCGCCTCGTCCGACACGCCGAGTTCGCGCGCGACCGCAATCGCGGCCGTCGCGTTGGAGGCGTTGTGGCGTCCCGGCATCGGCAACATGAGATCGGCGATCTCGTGCACGGCGCCGGTCTTGCGATCGCGGAACGCGACCTTGAACTTGGAGCCACCGCCCATCGGGGTGAGATCGACGAGCCGCACATCGGCCTGCGGATTCTCGCCATAGGTGATGATGCGACGATCCTCGATCTTGCCGACGAGGCTCTGCACGACGGGATGGTCGATGCACATCACGGCGAAGCCATAGAACGGCAGGTTCTCGACGAAATGCCGGAACGCGTCCTGCACCGCCTCGAAGGTCTTGAAGTGATCGAGATGCTCAGGGTCGACATTGGTGACGATCGCGACATCGGTCGGCAGCTTCAGGAACGTGCCATCGCTCTCGTCCGCTTCGACCACCATCCAATCGCCGGCACCGAGGCGCGCATTCGAGCCATAGGCATTGATGATGCCGCCATTGATCACGGTGGGATCGAGGCCGCCGGCATCGAGCAGCGTTGCGACCATCGTGGTCGTGGTGGTCTTGCCGTGGGTGCCGGCGATGGCGACGCAGCTCTTCAGCCGCATCAGCTCGGCCAGCATCTCGGCGCGGCGCACCACGGGAATGCGGCGTTCGCGCGCCGCCATCAGTTCGGGATTGTCGCGCTTGATCGCGGTGGAGACGACGACGACCGCAGCGCCGTCGACATTCTCGGCCTTGTGGCCGACCGAGACCTTCGCACCCGCCTTGCGCAGACGGTCGAGATTGTAATTGTCGGAGGCGTCCGAGCCCTGCACGGCGTAGCCGAGATTGACCAGCACCTCGGCGATGCCGCTCATGCCGATCCCGCCGATCCCGACGAAGTGGATGGGTCCGATCTCGCGCGGCAGTCTCATGCTCTGTTCCCTGACCTTGCCGCCGGAAAGGCGGCATCTGGCGAAGGTCACGGCCAAATCAGCCGCGCCGTTGTTACTGGATGCCCCGCTTTGGAAGGCCAAGACAAGGGCTTTTTCGCGTCAGATTCCCGCGACTTTGACCACCAGATCGGCCAAACGTTCGGCCGCATCGAGCCGCCCCGCCCCCTTCGCGGCTGCGGCCATGGAAGCAAGATGCGCGGGCTCGGCGGCGAAGGCGGAGATCTCGGCGGCGAGTCGGTCGGAGGTGAACTCGGTCTGCGGGATACGGATCGCGCCGCCGACGTTGGCCAGCACGCCGGCATTGGCGAACTGGTCCTGGTCGATCGAGCCGGGCAGCGGCACCAGGATCGAGGGCCGTCCGATCGCGGCGAGTTCGGCGACCGTGCCGGCGCCTGAACGCGACACCACCAGATGGTTGGAGGCGAGCCGCGCCGGCAGATCGGTGAAGAACGGCGCGAGCTCGGCATTGATCTTGAGCTTGTCGTAGACCGCGCGCACGCGCGCCATGTCTTCGTCGCGGACCTGCTGGGTCAGGACGAGCCGGCTCCACAGTGCGGGCTCGAGCCGCTCGATCGCACCCGGGACGATGTCGGCCATGATGCGCGCGCCCTGGCTGCCGCCGACGACGAGCAGGCGCAGCGGTCCGTTCGCTTCAGGCGCGACATATGGCACGGCGGCTGCGGCGAGGATCGCCGGACGCATCGGCGTGCCCACGGTCGTGGTCTTGCCTGCCAGCGCCGGATCGCGGTCGAGCACGCCGGGCAACGACGTCGCGATGGCGCGGACGCGGCTCGCCAGGAACCGGTTGGCGCGGCCGAGCACCGCATTGGCGTCGTGGATGATGCTGGGCACGCCCGCAAATTTCGCGGCGACCAGGGGCGGCAGTGTCGGATAGCCGCCGAAGCCGACGACGGCGACGGGCTTCAATCGCTTGATCAGGCTATAGGCAGACAGCGTGCCGGCGGCGAGCGTGAGGCCGGCATAGGCGAGCTGCAATGGATTGCGGCCACGCGCGGTCTCGCTCGAGACGACGTCGATCATGTCCTTGCTGAACAGCCCGCTATAGCGCAGCGCCCGCTCGTCCGTGACGAGGCGGACGCGAAAGCCGCGCCGGATCAGCTCGACACCGAGCGCCTCGGCCGGAAACAAATGGCCGCCAGTGCCGCCCGCGGCGAGAAGAATCAGGGGGGAAGTGTCCATGGTAGCGGTATTTACAGGGAAAAAGCGCCTATTGCGAGCCGTGCTCGTGCCCCGGGCGCAGCGCAGCGCGCCGCACTTCGCGGCGTGGTACGCTGCTGAACCGGGGCCCATTGGTGCGGCATTCCGGGTCCCGGCTCTGCGCTCCGCTTCGCGGAGCTTGTCCGGGACACGAGAGTGGTCACGCGTAACTGCGCATCGCCTCGGCGTGGCCGCTCGCCTCGACTTCGGTGCGCGGGCGCAGCCGCGTCAGCGCCAGCATCATGCCGACACCATAGGCCAGCGACACGATCGAGGAGCCACCATAGGAGATAAAGGGCAGCGTCATGCCCTTGGCGGGGATGAGCTGGAGGTTGACCGACATGTTGATCGCGGCCTGCACGCCGAACAGGATCGCAAGGCCGGACGCGGCGAAGCGCGAGAACATGTCCTCATTGGCGTAGGCGCGCGACAGCGTGCGGATCACGACGAAAGCGAACAGCGCCAGCATCGCGAGGCACAGGATGATGCCGAATTCCTCGGCGGCAACCGCGAACACGAAGTCGGTATGACTGTCCGGCAGGCTGCGCTTGGCGATGCCCTCGCCCGGCCCGAGCCCGAACCATCCGCCGTTGTAGAAGGCTTCCATGGCGGTATCGACCTGGAAGGTGTCGCCGGAAGCCGGATTCATGAAACGCTTGATGCGGCCGGCGACGTGCGGGACGAACAGATAAGCGCTGAACAGACCGGCCGCGGCGGCGCCCGCCAGGCCGAACACCCAGATCATGCGCATGCCCGCGATGAAGAACAGCGAGCCCCACACCATCAGGATCAGCATGGTCTGACCGAAGTCGGGCTCCATCACCAGCAGCGAGACCAGCATCAAGAGCAGCACCAGCGCCATCGAGGTCGCCGGCATCTCCGGCCGCCTGGTCGATTCCGCGAACAGCCAGGCGGCGATGACGACGAACGACGGCTTTGCAACTTCGGAGGCCTGGATGTTGACGCCGAGCAGCGTGATCCAGCGCCGCGAGCCCTTCACTTCGGGGCCAATCGCGAGCGTCAGCACGATCAGGATGATGCTGGCCGCGAAGATGATCAGGGCCGAGCGGCGGATCGCGCGCGGCGTCAGGAAGGACACCCCGAGCAGCACCAGGCAGGAGGGCGCCAGGAACATCACGTGCCGGCTGAAGAAGTGGAACGGATCGAGCCCGATGCGGGTCGCGACCGGGGGGCTCGCCGCCAGCGACAGGATCACGCCGGTGAGCATCAGCGCCAGGATGGCGCCCATCAGCGGCTTGTCGACGGTCCACCACCACTCGGAAAAGGGGGTGCGTTCTTCACGGGAGAGCATGGGCGGCCGCTTTCGGACAGAGGTCGGTCCATTGGTCGCCGAGGTTGGTTACCGGGGGGTTAAGGAGATCGATAACTTTGGAGATAGCGCACAACGCGACCACAAATGGTGGTCATGCCCCGGCTTGACCGGGGCATCCAGTACGCCGCGGCCCCTCGGCTCAAGCACGGCCTCTGGATACTGGGTCGCCCGGTCAAGCCGGGCGACGACAGCGGAGATTGGAGAAGCAGCGCCCCTCACACCACCGGTTTCACACCCGGCAGCGCCTGCACCAGTTCGCGGAACTTGGTGCCGCGGATCTCGAAGTTGCGGTACTGGTCGAAGGACGCACAGGCGGGTGACAGCAGCACCACCGCATCCGCAAGGCCCGAGGCTTCCGCGTCGCGCGCGGCGTGCTCGACGGCGACCTCCAGCGTCTGGCTGATCTCGTGCGCGACCTGCGTGCCCAGCGTTCCCGAAAACTCCTGCGCGGCCTCGCCGATCAGATAGGCCTTGCGGATGCGCGGGAAGAAGCCGGTCAGGCCAGTGATGCCGCCGGCCTTGGGCTTGCCGCCGGCGATCCAGAAGATCTCCGAAAAGGACGACAGCGCATGCGCAGTCGCATCCGCATTGGTGCCCTTGGAGTCGTTGACGAACAACACGTTGCCGCGGCGGCCAACCTGCTCCATGCGATGCGCGAGGCCGGGAAAGCTGCGCAGCCCGTTCTGCAGCACATCGAGGCTAATGCCCATCGCGAGCGCGGCGGCGGCGGCGCAGGCCGCGTTCTGCGCGTTGTGCTCGCCGCGGAGCGAGCCGATGCCGCCGAGCTTTGCGACCTCGCTCCGCGCGCCGCCAGCGGTGCGCACGATATTGCCGTGCTCGACATGGATGCCGGAGGCCAGCGGGTTCTTGACGGAGATCCGCACCACGTTCTTGCCGGCGCGGTCGAGCCGGTCGGCGATGTCGCGGCAGAAGCCATCGTCGACGCCGACGATCGCGGTGCCGCCGGCCTGCACGCCGGCGACGAGACGCTCCTTCACCGCAGCGTAATGCGCGAGGGTGCCGTGACGGTCGATGTGGTCCTCGCTGACATTGAGCAGGATACCGACGGAGGGATCCAGCGAGGGCGTGAGGTCGATCTGGTAGGATGACATCTCGATGACGTGGACGCGGCCCGTGCGCGGCGGCTCCAGCGACAGGATCGCGGTGCCGATATTGCCGCCCATCTGGGTGTCGTACCCGGCGACCTTTGTCAGATGCGCAATCAGCGCCGTCGTGGTCGACTTGCCGTTGGTGCCGGTGATCGCGACGAACGGCGCGTTGGGCGCGTGACGGCGACGCTCGCGGCAGAACAGCTCGATATCGCCGATCACCTCGCAGCCCGCCTCGCGCGCCTTCAGCACGCTCCAGTGCGGCACGGGATGGGTGAGCGGCACGCCGGGCGCGAGCACGAGCGCCGCGAAATTCGCCCAGGAGACATTGCGCAAATCGGCGGTGATGAAACCCGCTTGCGCGGCCTTGGCGACGTTCTCGGCATTGTCGTCAGCGGCAATCACCTCGGCGCCGCCCGCTTTCAGCGCGTGACAGGACGCAAGCCCCGAGCCGCCGAGGCCGAACACCGCGACCGTCTTGCCGGCGAAGGATGTGACCGGGATCATCGATCGATCACCGCAGCTTCAGCGTCGACAGACCGGCGAGCGCCAGCATCACCGAGATGATCCAGAACCGGATCACGATTTGCGGTTCGGTCCAGCCGAGCTGCTCGAAATGGTGATGGATCGGCGCCATCCGGAAGATGCGTTTGCCGGTGAGCTTGAACGACACCACCTGCACGATGACGGAAACCGCTTCCAGCACGAACAGGCCGCCGATCACCGCGAGCACGATCTCGTGCTTCACCGCGACCGCGATTGCGCCGAGCATGCCGCCGAGCGCGAGCGAGCCGGTGTCGCCCATGAAGATCGAGGCCGGCGGCGCGTTGAACCAGAGGAACCCGAGACCGGCGCCCAGCAGCGCGCCGCAGAGCACCGCGAGCTCGCCGGTTCCCGCGACATATTTGATCTGGAGATAGTCGGCGAACACCGCGTTGCCGGCGAGATAGGCGATCATCGCAAAGCTCGCGGTCGCGATCATCACGGGAACGATGGCAAGGCCGTCGAGACCGTCGGTGAGGTTCACCGCATTACCGGCACCGACGATGACGAAGGCGCCGAACACGACGAAGAACCAGCCGAAATGCAGCACCGTGTCCTTCAGGAAGGGAATCGTCAGCGCGGTCGACGCGGGATCGCGGTTCAACCGCACCAGCGCATAGCAGGCGACCAGCGCAATGGCGGCCTCGATCAGCAGGCGCAGCTTGCTGCCGAAGCCCGTCGTGGTCTGCTTGGTCACCTTGAGGTAATCGTCATAGAAGCCGACGAAGCCGAAGCCGAGCGTCACCGCCAGCACGATCCAGACATAGGGGTTGAGCGGATTGGCCCACAGCACGGTGCCGACCGTGAGGCCGGACAGGATCATCAGCCCGCCCATGGTGGGCGTGCCTTTCTTGGCGAGATGCGATTGCGGGCCGTCGGTCCGGATCGGCTGGCCCTTGCCCTGACGGATACGCAGATGGTCGATGATCCAGGGCCCGAACAGGAACACGAACAGCGCGCCGGTGACGACAGCGCCGCCGGTGCGGAAGGTGATGTAGCGGAAGACGTTCAGGAAGGTGCGAACGGCACCGAAGCCGGGAAATGTGTTGGAGAGCTCGATCAGCCAGTAAAACATTCAGACGGTCCTATGGCGCCTTTGCACGCGGCCTTGGTGTTGGCCTTGACTTGCCTCACGCGCATTCGCGGGTCTTCTTCATGGGGTCGGGCGACCTCTGGGAAAACGGACGGCTTCGCGCCGCAAAGGGTGGGATTCGGGAACAGCGCCTTCCAAGCAGTTTACGCCTTTGCCTGCAAGGCGGCCACTAGGCCCGGCACAAACTTGTTGACCCAGAACATCTTCTTGCTGCCCTTGACAACCACGACATCGCCTGCCCTCAGCAGATTTGCGACCTCGCCCGGCTTCAGCGTGGCGGGGTCGTCGTGCCAGCCCAGGCCCTTGCCCGCCGGCAACGCGTCGTAGAGATGGCGCATCAAGGGACCGACGCAGTAGACGCCGTCGATGCCGTCGAGATGCTTGGCGAGGGCCGTGTGGTAGCTTGGTGCGTCATCGCCCAGTTCCAGCATGTCGCCGAGCACCGCAATGCGGCGGCCGCCGGTCACGTTGCGCGCCTGGAGGCTTTGCAGTGCAGCAGCCACGCTGGCCGGATTGCCGTTGAAACTGTCGTCGATCACGGTGACGCCGCCAATCGCCTGCTCGACGCCGCGGCCGGTCATGATGCCGACCCGGTCGAGCTTGATCGCGAGCGTCGCCGCATCGAGGTTCGCGGCGCGGATCGAAGCGAGCGCCGCAAGCGCATTCTGCACGCGGTGCGGTGCGCCCGGCGTCAGGCTGAAGGCGATCTCCTTCTTGCCGAGCGCGGCAACGACCTGCCAGCTCTCGCCATGCGGCGCGTGCGCGACCTCGTGCACCTCGGCTTTCTCGCCAAACCGTACCGCCTTGCCTTTCCAGTCCGGCGCCTTGATCCCGGCAGGCAGCACCAGCACGCCATCCTCGGGCAGGCCGAGCGCGATCGAGACCTTCTCGCGCCTGATGGCTTCGAGCGAGCCGAGCTTTTCCAGATGCACCGGCTGAACGTTGACGACGAGCGCGACGGTCGGCCGCGTCAGCTCGCTGAGCCGCGCGATCTCGCCGGTCTGGTTCATGCCCATCTCGACGACCCAGAGGCTGGCATCGGGCCTTGCGTTGCACAGCGTCAGCGGCACGCCCCAGAAATTGTTGAAGCTCGACGGGCTGGCATAGGCGCCGGGGTAGGCCGCGAGGAATTCCTTGGTGCTGGTCTTGCCCGCGCTGCCGGTGAGTCCGATCACCGGTCCGTTGAAACGCGCGCGTGCGGCGCGTGCGAGGCCCCAGAGACCGTCGATCAGCGTGTCCTTGACGACGATTTGGGGAATGCGGATGCCGGCGATCTCGTGCGGCACGATCATCGCGACCGCGCCCGATGCTTCCGCCTTGTCGGCGAACTCCCAGCCGTCACGCGCACTCGCAAAGGCCGAGATGAAGCCGCCGCTCGGCGTACCGCTGAGCGCGACGAACAGACAGCCCGGCTTCACCAGGCGGCTGTCCTGGGTGACGAAGTCGATCGGCGTGTCCGGAAATGATCCCGCGGCGCCCAGCGCACGCGCCACTTCGGCAATCGTCCATATTGGCGCGCTCATGCATCCCTCGACGCTAATGCGGCGGCGACCGCCTCGTGATCACTGAAGGGCAGCACTTCGCCGCCGACGATCTGCCCGGTCTCGTGGCCCTTGCCGGCGACGAGCAGCGCATCGCCGTCTTCCAACTCCTCGATCGCGGTGCGGATCGCCGCGGCGCGGTCGCCGATTTCGCGGGCACCTTTTGCAGTCGCGAGGATTTCTGCGCGAATGGCTTCCGGCTTCTCGCTGCGCGGATTGTCGTCGGTGATGATGACGCGGTCGGCGTTTTCGGCCGCGATCTCGCCCATGATCGGGCGCTTGCCGGCATCGCGGTCGCCGCCGGCGCCGAACACGACGACCAGCCGGCGTTTTGCGTAAGGCCGCAAAGCCTGCAACGCCTTCTCCAACGCGTCGGGCTTGTGGGCGTAGTCGACGAAGATCGGCGCACCGTTGCGCTCGCCGACGCGCTCGAGCCGACCCTTGGCGCCTTCGAGATGTTCGAGGCTCGCAAACACGTTGGCCGGATCGCTGCCGGTGCCGATGGCAAGGCCGGCCGACACCAGTGCGTTCTCGATCTGGAATTCGCCGGCCAGCGGCAGCCGGACCGCATAACGCTTGCCGCGATGTTCGACGGCAAGGACTTGCGAAAAACCTTCGACCTCGGCCCCGGCGAGACGAATGCCCTCGCCTGCCCCGTCGCCGTTGCGGCCGACCGCCATCACGCGCAAGCCGTGCGACCTGGCAGCATTGATTGCTTCCGCCGAGCAATCATGGTCGGCGGAGATCACCGCCGCGCCATCCGCCGGGACCAGCTCGCGGAACAGCCGGAGTTTTGCTGCGAGATAATGCGCGACGGTTGGATGGTAATCCATGTGGTCGCGCGAGAGATTAGTGAAGCCGCCGGCGGAGACACGCACGCCGTCGAGGCGGTACTGGTCGAGTCCGTGCGAGGACGCCTCGAAGGCGAGATGCGTCACGCCTTCGCGCGCGATCTCATCGAGCTGCCGGTGCAGCGCGATCGGATCCGGCGTCGTCAGCGAACCGTAGACGGTGCGCTTGGGCGAGACGAGACCGATGGTGCCGATGCTGGCGGAGGCATGCCCCAGCCGCTCCCAGATCTGGCGCGTGAACGCGGCGACCGAGGTCTTGCCGCTGGTGCCGGTCACCGCCGCGATGGTCGCGGGCTGCGCGGGGAAGAATTTGGCCGCGGCCAGCGCCAGCGCGCGGCGCGGATTGGCCACCGTGACGAACGGCACCTTGCTGCCATCAGGTGCATGGTCGCCGACGATCGCCACCGCTCCTGCTGCAATCGCGGCATCGACGAAGCGCGCGCCGTCGGTCTTGCTGCCCGCGAGGGCGAAGAAGAGATCGCCGGGCTTGACCACACGGCTGTCGAGCGCAACGCCGGTCACATCGAGCGCCGCGACAGCGGGCTCGATTGCGGCATCATTGCCTGGAATGTCCTGACCTAGGAGGTCGCGCAGCTTCATGGTCTTCCAGTCGACATGCCGTGCCGGAAAGCCGAATCTTCGGAAAAGCCCCGACTCAGCAGCGGCGACGGCCTCCCCCGTTGATTACTGGGTTGTCCTGGATGCTGCAAGAATAAGGCGGTCGGACGGCGGCAGGTCAAACCGTGGCTCGATGCCCAGAAGCGGCGCGATCCGCTCGATCACCTTGCCGCCGGTCGGCACCGCATTCCAGCCCGAGGTGATGAAACCTTTTGTTTCGGGCAGCGCCTGCGGCTCGTCCAGCATGATCAGGATCTGATATTTTGGATTGTCGGAGGGCATGATCGCCGTGAAGGAGTTGAGAACCCGCTTCTTGGCGTAGCGGCCATTGATGACTTTCTCGGACGTGCCGGTCTTGCCGCCGACATAGTAGCCCTTGACGTCTGCCTGTCTCGCCGACCCGACCTCCGCATTGAGCCGCATCAGATACCGCATCTTGTCGCTGGTCTCTTGCTTGATCACGCGCTTGGCCATCGCCGCCGCTTCAGCTTCGCTTCGCTTCATGAAGGTCGGCGGAATCAAATAGCCACCGTTCATCAGCGCGTTGATGCCCATCACCGCCTGGAGCGGCGCCACCGACAGACCCTGGCCGAACGCGATGGTGACCGTGTTCAGCTCGCTCCAGCGGCGCGGCACCAGCGGAGCCGCGCTCTCGGGCAGCTCGGTGCGCAGCCGCGTCAACTGGCCCATCTTGGCAAGGAACGCCTTGTGCGCCTCGACGCCCTGGCCGAGCGCGATCCGCGCAGCGCCGATGTTGGAGGAGTAATAGAACACTTCCTTGGTGTTGATGAAACGTCCGAGCGAATGACTGTCGTGGATGGTGAACTTGCCGTAGTGCAGGTTTCCGCGTGCATCCCACGACGAGTTTAAATTGATCTTTCCGGAATCGAGCGCCATCGCCAGCGTGAACGCCTTGAAGGTCGAGCCCATCTCGTAGACGCCCGTGGTCAGGCGGTTGATCCGGTCGGGGTCGTGCGCTTCCTTCGGATTGTTGGGATCGAAATCCGGAAGCGAGACCATCGCCACGATCTCACCGGTCTTGACATTCGAAACGATGCCGGAAGCGGCCTTGGTGTGGTACTTTTCCTTGGCCTTCAGCAGTTCGTCGCGCAGCGCGTGCTCGACGCGCAGATCGACCGACAGCTCGATCGGCTTCTGCAGGCGGTCGGTGGCAAAGCCTGCGCGGTGGAGATCGGCGAGCCCTTGATTGTCGAGCCACTTCTCCATGCCGGCGATGCCCTGGTTGTCGATGTTGACGAGACCGATGAGGTGGGCGACCTCGTTGCCGGTCGGATAGACGCGCTTGTTCTCGCGCAGGAAGCCGATGCCGGGAATGCCGAGCTTGTGGATGTCCTGTTGCTGCTTCGGCGTGATCTCGCGCTTGAGCCAGACAAAACCCTTTCGCGCCGACAAGCGCTCGCGCACCTCGGCCTCGTCGAGGTCGGGCACGGTAGCGGTGAGAAGCTCGATCGCCTCGTCCTTGTCGATGATGCGGCGCGGCTCGCCGAACAGGCTCGCGGCCTTGACGTCGGTTGCCAGGATCGCGCCGTTGCGGTCGACGATGTCGGGCCGCGCGGTCGCGACCACCTCTTGCGCGGCAGCACGGCGCGCGCTGTGGGCGTCGGCACCGATCGCGAACATCACGAGCCGGCCGCCGATCAGGACGTAGACCGAGGTAAAGGCGATCATCGCGAGGCCAACCCGCGCACGCGCCTTCGCGGCGCGGTCAACATTGCGCCCGTAGAGCAGGCTGCGGATCAGCCGCTGCCGCCAGGGCTCGGGCGGCTTTTGAGTTGGCTTGGCCGGGGTCACAGCGCTCATTGCTTGTCCTCGGGCTGAGGCACGGAGCCCGTCACCGTATCCGGATCGCTCGCGGCTTCGATGGTGTTGAGCATGGCCCCGATCGGATCCGGCTCGCCCGGCCTGAACATCCGCGGCGGACGCTCCGGCAGGTTCTTCAGCGAGTCATATTGCGTACCGTTGACCGGCTTGAGCGGCAGATGCCGGTCGGACAGGCCCTGCAGGCGCAAGGGCGCATCGAGCTTGGCCCATTCGGAGCGCAGCGCCGCGATCGCATCGCGCTGCTCGCGGATCTCCGCATGCAGCCGCAGCACCTTTTCGGTGCGCGCCGTGGAGTCCATCTTGATCCGGTAGACATAGGCCGCCGCGAAGATCAGCGCACCGATGACGAGGAGGTGGATGAAGCGCATGCGCTAGCCGCCCCTCATCACGTCGGCGAGCTTTGGCCAGGACGAGGTCTCGCCGTCGTCGTGCGCGGGCGCGGACGTGCGCTCGGCGGCACGCAGTTTTGCGGAACGCGCGCGCGGATTATGCGCGACTTCCTCCTCACCCGCGATCACCGGCCGCCGGGTCAGCAGCTGGAAGCTCGGCGCGGTTTGCGCCACTTCCGGCAGATGCCGCGAACCGCCGCCGGTCTTGCTACGCTCGGAGAGGAAATTCTTGACGATGCGGTCTTCCAGCGAATGGAACGAGACCACCACGAGGCGGCCGTCCGGCCTGAGCACGCGCTCGGCCGCGGCGAGCGCGGTCTGGAGTTCCTCGAGCTCTTCGTTGACGAAGATGCGCAGGGCCTGGAACGTTCGCGTCGCCGGATGAATATCGCCGGGTTTTGAGCGCACGACCCGGCCGACGAGATCGGCAAGCGCGCGCGTTGTCGTGAACGGCGTCTCCTGCCGGTCGGCGACGATGGCGCGGGCGATGCGGCGCGACTGCCGCTCCTCACCAAAGAGATAGATGATGTCGGCGAGATCGCTTTCCGAGGCGCGCGCGACGATGTCGGCCGCCGTCGGCCCGGCCTGCCCCATCCGCATGTCGAGCGGACCGTCGAGACGGAAGGAGAAGCCGCGGCCGGCCTGGTCGAGCTGCATCGAGGAGACCCCGACATCCATCACGACGCCGTCGACGGCATCGACGCCTTGCGCCGCACAGACCTCGGCGAGATTGGAGAAGCGGTCCTCGACCAGCGTCAGCCGGCCCGCGGAGCGTTCGACCAGCTCGGCCCCGCCGGCGATCGCCGTACGGTCGCGATCGATCGCAATCAGCCGGGTTCCCGGCACGTCGAGAATGGCGCGGCTGTAGCCGCCGGCGCCGAAGGTGGCGTCGACATAGATCCCGCCCGCGCGCGGCGCGAGATGATCGACCGCCTCGCGGCCAAGAACGGGGATGTGCGGAACCGAGCTCATGCGCCACACCCGCAGAGCGTCCATGCGAGATCTGGGACGAGCGAGTCCATAACGCCTCGAATAATTCCGCGTCGCGGCGGTTCCACGACCCAACCCTCGTCCAGCATGGTTACCGAGCCCGGTCATCCCGGGCCGCAAACCCAGTGTTCCCAGTGGAATTTGTCGGGCAGCCATGGGATTTCGAGCCAAAATACGCTTTGGCCGCCTCCGGACGCGGGTCGGCTCTTCAATCCTCAGTAACGGCCCTTAGCGTTAAGAAAGCGTTGATCGGCTTGTTACAAGTCGAAAAGGTGACGCGTCGGTGATGCTCCATCCACACACATGCGCCAAAATGCATCCATTAACCGCGCCGCGCGATTGCGCGCGGCGGAGGGTAAAGGAATAGTAAAGAGAAGGGCTTGGCCCACTCTCTGTCCGACTTGAGCTGTCTATGTCGTCCGGTCCTTCCACGCCGTCTGGATCTGATTCGAAACGTCAACGCGTTCTCCCGGTTCCCAAGGCCGCGGCGAACACGCGGACGTTCGAGCCGGATTCCTCGATCGTCTCCGACATCATCCCTTCGCCGAACCATGGCGACCGCAACAAGGGACGGCAGCCGGATATGATCCTGCTGCACTACACCGGCATGCCCGACGTCGAGGGCGCGCTGGCGCGGCTGTGCACGGCGGGCACCGAAGTGTCGGCGCATTACGTCGTGCTGGAGGACGGCCGCATCGTGCAATGCGTGCCCGAGGCCAAGCGCGCCTGGCACGCGGGCGTCTCGTCCTGGGCCGGCGAGGACGACATCAACTCCTGCTCGATCGGCATCGAGATCATCAATCGCGGCCATGACTGGGGCTATCCGGAATATCCGTCGCGCCAGATCGCCGCCGTGATCACGTTGTGCCGCGGCATCATGCTTCGCCGCAACGTCGCCGCGCACCGGGTGCTCGGCCATTCCGACGTCGCGCCGGCGCGCAAGAAGGATCCCGGCGAGAAATTTCCGTGGCATTCGCTGGCCAATTCCGGCGTCGGACACTGGGTGACGCCCGCGCCGGTCGTGCGCGGCGAGAGCCTGATGCTCGGCACCATCAGCGACGAGGTGCTGAGCCTGCAGCAGGCGCTCGCCCGATACGGCTACGGCGTGCCGCTGACCGGCAAATACGACGCCGCGACGATGGAAGTCGTCACCGCCTTCCAGCGCCATTTCCGCCCCGCGCGGCTCGATGGTGTCGCGGATCACTCGACGCTGTCGACATTGCAGGCGTTGCTCGCGAGCCTGCCGGCGGATGCGACGGCAGTCGCGGCGAAGTAACGGCGCAAACCACACACTCCGGTCATTGCGAGCGCAGCGAAGCAATCCAGACTGCCTCCGCGGAAAGAGTCTGGATTGCTTCGTCGCTTCGCTCCTCGCAATGACGGAATGCGTGGCGACTACTCCATCTCCCGCATCCGTCGCGCATAGAGCCGCCGCAACGGCTCCAGCTGCGTCGCCGCCGTCGCGGCGACATACGCCTCGCGCGCTTCGTCCTTGCGCCCAAGCCGTCGCAACAGATCCGCGCGCACCGCAGGCAACAGCTCGTAGCCGCCAAGCCCGCCGCGCGCGGTGATCGCGTCGACGAGATCGAGCGCGCGCGCCGGGCCGTCGACCATCGAGACTGCGGCGGCGTGGTTAAGCTCGATCACTGGCGACGGATTGATGCGCAAGAGCACTTCGTAGAGGCCAGCGATCTGCGGCCAGTCGGTCTGCTCGTAGCTCGGCGCACGGGCATGCAGCGCGGCGATCGCGGCCTGCACAGCATAGGGCTGCGGGCGGCCAGGCACGCGGAGCGCGTCGTCCACGAGACGCAGACCTTCCTCGATCTGCACACAATTCCAGAGCGAACGATCCTGCTCTTCCAGCAGAACGACGTCGCCGGCTGTGGTCTCGCGCCCGGCACGGCGCGCATCGTGCAGTAACATCAAGGCGAGCAGGCCTTTGATCCCGGCGCGATCCGGCATCAGCCGGTCGAGCAACCGGCCGAGCCTGATCGCTTCGACCGCGAGATCGGGCCGCATCAAATCCGTGCCCGAGGTCGCAACATAGCCTTCGGTGAAGACGAGATAGATCACGGCGAGCACGCCGTTGAGCCGCGGCGCAAGCGCGGCGTGCTCGGGCACTTCATAAGGAATGCCGGCGAGCCTGATCTTCTGCTTGGCGCGGACGAGGCGCTGCGCCATCGCATCCTCGCCGACGAGAAAGGCGCGCGCGACCTGCGCCATGGACAGCCCGCAGACGGTGCGCAGCGTCAGCGCGACCTGGACCTCGATGGCGAAGGCTGGATGGCAGCACGTGAAGATCAGCCGCAGCATATCGTCATCGAGCGTTGCTGGCGGCTCGTCGGGCGCCTGCGCGTTGAACTCGAGCTCATGCACGAGCGCCCGCTGCTTGCCGCGGAACACGGCCTGCCGCCGGATGCGATCGATCGCCTTGTTGCGACCGACATTGACCAGCCAGGCGCGCGGATTATCGGGCACCTCGCCCGCCGACCAGCGCTCCAGCGCGACCGCGAAGGCATCCTGGAGCGCGTCCTCGGCGAGATCGAAATCGCCGACGAGGCGGATCAGCGTGGCAAGCACCCGCCCCGCCTCGTCGCGAAAAATCCGAGCGATGTCGGCAGGACAGATCACTTGTAGATCATGACCGGCCTGACTTCGATGGATCCCTCTTTGGCCTCGGGAATCCGAGCAGCCAGTCCGACGGCGGTGTCCAGATCCTTGGCCTCGACCAGATAGTAGCCGGCGAGCTGCTCGCGAGTCTCCGCGAAGGGACCGTCGGTCGTCAGGGTCTTGCCCTCGCGCACGCGCACGGTGGTCGCCGTCGTGGTCGGCTGAAGCCCGTCGCCGGCCTTGAAATGGCCGCTCTGGACGATGGACTGCGTGTAAGTGCCGTACTCCGCCGACAGCGCCTGACGGTCCGCGGGGGACATGTTGATCATTTTCGCTTCGTTCCGGTAGATCAGCAGTAGGTACTGCATGGCTTACTCCTGTTGTTCGGCCTGATTGCCGACATCCAGTCGAACGGGGCCAACATCAAACGACATCCTCGGGATAATTATTCGATATCAGGGGACGAGATCATTTGTAGATCATCACGGGCCTGACTTCGATCGAGCCGTCCCTGGCTCCGGGAATCCGCGCGGCCATCGCGATCGCTGCGTCGAGGTCTCTCGCCTCGACGAGATAATAGCCGCCGAGTTGCTCGCGGGTCTCGGCGAACGGACCATCGGTCGCGAGTACCTTGCCGTCGCGAACGCGAACGGTGGTCGCAGTCGAGGTCGGCTGGAGCCCGTCGCCGGCCTTGCTGTTGCCGCTCTGGACGATGGACTGGGTGTAGGCGGAATACTCCGCCAACAGCTTCTGGTAATCTGCGGGGTTCATTTTGCTCTGTTGAGCTTCGTTCCGGTAGATCAGCAGCAAATACTGCATCGCTTAACTCCTGTTGCTCGGCTGGATTGCCGGCATCCAGTCGAACCGGGCCCACGCCCAACGACATGTTCAGGATAAATTATTCGCAGCCGGCGTGCGCGGCGATCTCTGCTTGACGGAACCGTCACAAATGCCCCATGCGTAGCCGGTCAGTCGGCCGGACGGCCGCTCCGGCAGGTGCCGAAAGGCCGCCGGGGAGGAAAGTCCGGGCTCCCTTGACATACGGTGCCGGATAACGTCCGGCGGGGGCAACCCCAGGGAAAGTGCCACAGAGAACGAACCGCCCGCCTTCGCCCTTTGGGCTTCGGCGCGGCAAGCCCTCGGGCCTGCCGTGCCATAGCAGCGCAAGCTGCGTAGGCAGGTAAGGGTGAAAAGGTGCGGTAAGAGCGCACCGCGGCTCCGGCAACGGAGCCGGCATGGTAAACCCCACCGGGAGCAAAACCGAATAGGGACGGCGTAGCGGGCTGTTCGCGCAAGCGATAACGCCGCGGGGCGATGTCAGGCCCGCCGTCCGGGTAGGTTGCTCGAGGCCATGTGCAAACATGGTCCCAGAGGAATGGCCGTCACGCATCGTTCGCGCAAGCGGACGGTGCCTTACAGAACCCGGCTTACAGGCCGGCTGATATTCTAAAGCGTTTTCGAGCGAAGTGGTTTTCCGGTTCGCATGAAGAAAACGCGTCTTACTAAGAAAGTGACGAGGGGTTCGATGCTGACCGCATCGAGCCCCTCACCATTTTGACCCGGCTGTCATTCCGGGGCGTGCGCAGCACGAGCCCGGAATCCATTCATCCACCGACTCTGCCGCCTGATGGATTCCGGGCTCTCGCTTCGCGAGCCCCGGAATGACGGCTGCGAACTAAGCGACAATCTCGTTCAACACGCCCATCAAAGCCTCGGGCGCGGTCACGTTCGGCGCATGACTGGCATCGAGCTCGAAATAGCGCCAGCCATCCTCGCTCTTCGTGCGCCTCGCGAACTGCCCGAACACATCGCCCGGCGGAATGCGCTTGCAATAGATGTAGCTGCGCGGCATCGCCGGCTCGCCGTGTTCGAGCTTGAGCCTGGTATCGAAACACTTGATCGGCATGTTGATGCGGCGCGCATTGAGCCAGTCGAGATCGGCCTGCGGCGTATCCGGCGGCGGCGGGTTCGGCGGAATGCGATAACCATCACCCGCAGCTGCTGCCTTGCGCATCGGCTCGCGACCGCCCTCGTTGAGATCGAACAGCGACTGGCCGTCACGCGGCACGAAGGCGTCGAGATAGATCAGTTGCGTGACGCGCTCGCGCGCGCGGTCGGCAACACCGGTCGCGACCATGCCGCCATAGCTGTGGCCGAGCAGCACGATGTCGTCGAGGTCCTCGAACTTGATGACGTTGAGGATGTCCTGGATGTGCGTATCCAGATCGATCGCGGGACTCGCGAGATGCGCGCGTTCGCCGAGCCCGGTGTAGGTCGGCGCCACCAGGCGGTGGCCGGCCTGCGCCATCAGCGGATGCATCTTCTTCCAGGCCCATCCGCCGGACCATGCGCCATGACAGAGCAGAAAAGTCTTCGCGCGTGCGGCCATCGGCGTTTCCATCGTTCTTGTTTCTACGATGGAGTGTAGCGGCCGCGCGCGCGATGTAAACGCTGCGGCCTCTCAGGCCGCGCGGGTGTTCGCCTTCACGAGGACGGGCGCGACGGCCTCGCGCCGCAGCTTGCCCGCCTCAAAACCATGCATGCCGATCTGCCATTGCAGGCCGACGATGGCGCCCTTGGTCGGCTGCAGCAGCGCGAGCGAAGCGAACAGCGTCACCGGCAACCACACGGCCAGTTGCAGCCAGACCGCCGGCGCGTAGGCCGTCTCAACCGCGAGGATCGCCGGCACCACGAGATGGCCGACTACGACCATCACCAGATAGGCCGGGAAGTCATCGGCGCGCTGGTGAAACAGCTCCTCGCCGCAATGGTCGCAGCTGTCGGCCACTTTCAGGAAGCGCCCGAACATATGTCCTTCGCCGCAGCTCGGGCACTTGCCCAAGAAGCCGCGCCACATCGCCTTCGAGAGAGAGACTGAACCGGTTGCCATGACAGCACCTCTTCCTTTTCGCTGATCCATACAATAATATCTTGCATCCATACATTCAAAGGATATGGGCCTAAATTGCATGGATTGGACCCCTACAATCTCGGAGCTGAGCGGGCCGCGCTATCAGCGCATCGTCGAGGCCATGGAGGCCGACATCGCCGCAGGCCGGCTGGTGCGCGGCCAGCAGCTGCCGACGCAGCGCGCGCTGGCCAAGGCCCTCGGCATCGACCTCACCACGGTGACGCGTGCCTACACCGAGGCGCGGCGCCGCGGCATCATGGAAGCCCGGGTCGGACAAGGCTCATTCGTATCCGAGACCAGCGCGCGCCGCGCGGTCGACATGCCGCACCCGGTCGCGATCGACCTCTCGATGAACGTGCCGCCGCATCCGCTCGAAGCGCAACTCGATGAGCGGATCATTGCCGGGATGGAAGCCATCCGCGCGCAATCGGGCCTGACGGCGCATCTCAACTATCAGCCGCCCGGCGGCAGCGCGCATGAGCGCGAGGTCGCGGCCCGCTGGATGCGTGCACGCGTTTCGCACGCACACGCCGACAGGCTCGTGATCTTTCCCGGTACGCAGACGATCCTGTTCAACCTGCTCGCTCAGCTCGCGCGGCCCGGCGACGTCGTGCTGACGGAAGCGCTCACCTTCCCCGGCATCAAGGCCGCCGCGGCGCGGCTCGGCGTCAAGCTCGTCGGTGTCGCCATGGATGATGGCGGCATCTTGCCCGATGCGCTGGCGAAGGCCTGTCGCGCGCACAGGCCGAAGGCCGTCTATCTCATTCCGACGCTGCATAATCCGACCACCGCGACGCTTTCCGCCGAACGGCGCAGTGCCATCGCAAAGATCATCAGCGATGCCGATACGATTCTGATCGAGGACGATGCCTACGGGCTGCTCGACCGTTCGGCATCGCCGATCGCAAACCTCATTCCGGAGCGGACCTATCTCGCGACCACGCTGTCGAAATGCATCGCGCCGGCGCTGCGCGTCGCCTATCTCGTGACGCCCGACAACGCCGCGCAGCGGGACATGCGTGCCGGCTTGCAGGCCACCGTGCAGATGCCCGCGCCGCTGATGGTCGCGCTGGTGACGCATTGGATCGAGAACGGCATCGCCGATCGCATCATTACCGCCATCCGCAACGAGGCGATCGGCCGCCAGCAGCTTGCGCAGCGCGCGCTGAAAGGCATTCAGTTCCTGGCCAAGCCTGCCGCCCATCATCTCTGGCTGCGGCTGCCGGAGGGCCGCCCCGACGTCGCCGCGCATCTGTTGCGGAATGGACTTGCAGTCGTAGCCGGCGACGCTTTCACCGTGGACGGAACACCGCCGCATGCCGCGCGCGTCTCGCTCGGCGCCGCGCGCAATCGATCGGAGCTGACGGAAGCGCTGCGCATCCTGGTCGGCGCGCTGCACAGGCCGGCCGACACAAGGCAGATCGTCTAGACTCTTCTTATTGGTGGTGACGGCGGTGGCGCGGGCGAACGACCGGCGTCACACCTGACGGATAGGCCGCATAGGCCTCGCTCGGTGCCACCGTCTCGCCACGAGCCTGGCGCGCCGCAGGCGTGAGCTGGCCGCCGTTCAGCACATCGCGGTCGGGATGGGCGGCCTGATAGGCCGCGGGTTCGGAGAACTGCGCCTGCGCCATCGTCGGCATCAGGGCCGCCGCAGACAGCAGCGCGGCTGCAACGGCAATCTTCGTGCGGGTCATGGTCGTTCTCCGTTATCTCGTTCGGGGAAAGGCCAATGAGAGCGCATCATGGCATCGGGCAGGCCCCGGATTGAAGTATGGTCATCATGTAGGCCTGCCATTGGCGAATGCCCGCGGTTGGAGATCACGCTTGCGTGCGGTTTTGGAATTGACCCGCCCGGCCGCAGCCGTGCTATGCGGGCGTTGGCGATCAACAGTTCGGGATCGCCCATTGCGACAAGGACAATCTGTTGGAAACGCTCACTTATGCGCTGCTGCTGTTCGGCGCGCTGGCCGGCGGCTTCGTCTCGGGACTGGCCGGCTTCGGGACCGCGCTGATGGCGCTCGGCATCTGGCTCTACGTCCTGCCGCCCTCGCTCGCGGTGCCCCTGGTGCTGATCTGCTCGGTGATCGCCCAGACCTCGACGCTGCCGTCGATGTGGAAGAGTTTTGACCTGTCGCTGGTCTGGCCGTTCCTGATCGGGGGCCTGATCGGCGTGCCGCTCGGCACCATGCTGATCGCCTCCGCCGATCCAAAAGTGTTCAAGCTGAGCGTCGGCGTGCTGATCCTGATCTTTTCGACCGCTCTCTATCTCAACAAGAGGCCCCTCGCCGTGACGTTCGGTGGCCGCATTGCCGACGGCGCGATCGGCTTTGCCGGCGGCATTCTCGGCGGCCTCGCCGGATTGTCCGGGCCGCTGCCGATCCTCTGGGCCAATATCCGCGGCTGGAACAAGCACGAGCGGCGCGGCATCTTCCAGCTCTTCAATTTCACCGTGCTCGCGACCGCGCTGGTGTTGCAGACGGCATCAGGTCTCGTCGAATTCAAGGTGGTCTGGCTCGCACTGGTCGCCTTCCCGGGCACGCTGATCGGCGCCTGGGCCGGCGCCCGCGTCTATCATGCGCTGAACGACAAGCATTTTGGCGACGTCGTGCTCGGCCTGTTGTTCCTGTCGGGCCTGACCCTCGTCTGGAACAGTATTGCCGCGCTTTAGGTGCGCGTCCTCTTCGCCGCGAGCGCCATGCCACCGGCGACGCCGACACCGAGCACGTAGATCCAGCCCGAGGTGAAATCGAACAGATGCGTGTTGAGAAGTGAGGACAGCATGTTCTGCACCACAACCAACATGCCGATCCAGCAGGCCAGTCCCTCGCCGCGAAACATCAGAAGGTGCGCGATCCACAGCGCGTAGAGGACCAGCACGCCGACGATGCCCCACTGCACGGCATTGCTGAGGGTCTGATTGTGCGGGTTGCTGACGATCTCGCCGCGCAGCGGGTCGTCGTGCGGATTGGCGGCCACGCCGGCGAACAGACCGCGGATCGAGCCTGTGCCGTGGCCGATCAGCGGCGCGTCGGCGATAAACCTCAGGGACTTCCGCCAGTATTCGAGACGCGAGCCCATGCCGCTGATCGAATTGTTGTCGGCCTCCAGGCTCCTTTCGTAATCGCTCTGGAACTTGCCGACGGTCGCGCGCAGATGCGGCGAGACGGCCCAGAGCGCTACGGCGATCAACGCCGTCGCAGCGCCGGCGACGAGCGCCGCCCGCCAGCGAAGATGCAGCAGTGCAAACACCACGAGCAGGACCGGCAGCGTCACCAGCGCCGTGCGCGAGACCACGACGAACATCATGTTGGCGAGGAGGCCGAGCGCCAATACGGCGAACAACGCCGCGATCCGAACGCGGCCCTGCTGGACCAGCGTCACGATCGGGTACACCAGCGCGATCGCACAGAGCGCGAATTCCTGGCTCTGGTCGATATAATTGCGCACGGCAATCCCGCTCTCGACCTGGTAGGGCCCGCGCGACAGATAGAGCTTTAGCGAGAGCCTGGGATCGATCGCAACAGTGAAGGAATACAGCATGAGCAGTGCGCAGGAGACCAGGAACGCCGCAAAAACCCATTTGCCGTAGGGCCAGCGCTCGAACTGGTAGATCAGCAGCGGGATCACCAACAGTTTTGCCGGCGGCCCGAGCGCGTGCAGCCGCTCGGCCCAGGGCGCAACCGACCAGAGTGTGCCGACGAGTGCCAGCACGAACAGCGCGATCGGCAGCAGGCAGATCGGGCGCAGCAGCGAGCGCGGGAGCTCGCGAAGGTCGATGAAAGCAAAGGCGATCAGCCACGGCACGAGCGCAAAAGTCACGCCGGTGGTGCTCCAGGGCAGCAGCAACGCGACCAGCGCAACGAAGCGGGCCGGTGTGCGGTAGCGCGCCGCCCAGATCGCGGAGAGCCAGGGCGCTCGTTCCTGCCCGTTCAACACCTCGGTCATTCCTATCCCCAGTAGATTCGCGGCCCACCCACGGCGCGGCAAACTAGCCGGAGCCGTGGGTGGGCGACAAGCGCGCGTCGGTTCGATCTGCTACGCGGGCTCGCGCATGGGAGGCACAACCGGCTCGGGATTTGCCGGCTTCGCGACCTTCTCCTGTGCCGGCAGCGCAAGGCGTTTTCTGAACTCCCGGAGCAACAGCCACACGCTCAGGGCGGCCTGTAGCGTGGTCGTCGCGATCGACAAATACCAGACATGCTCCATCCGGAAGCCCGGCCACGTCGAGAGCCAGATCGACGGCAGGGAGTAGGTGAGGACCCGCGTCGCCGAGGTCCACAACACCGGCTTGGTGTTGCCAAGCCCCTGAAACATGCTGGAGCAAGTAAAGATCAGCCCCTGCGCCACCATGTTGAGCGAGACGAGGCGCAGAAACAGTGACGCAACCGCCATCGTCTCCTGATCCCTCGAGAAGCCGGCAAGCAACAGACCGGGCGCGAACTGCGCGAGGATCATGAAGACAATCATCACGGCGGTCGCGATAAGCGACGCCTTGACAAAGGTCTCCCGCACACGTGCTCCATTGCCGGCGCCGAAATTCTGGCCGGCGATGGGCCCTGCGGCGAGGGCGATGGCGAGCGCCGGCATCTGGATCAGCCCGAGGAGACGCGTCCCGATGCCAAACCCCGCCTGCGCCGCCGGGCCAAAAATGCTCAGCACGTAATAGCCCACGGCCATGATGATGAAGATCATCGCAAATTCCCCGCCCGCGGGCAGGCCGACATTGAGGATTCTCTTCCACTGCCGCAGTTGCGGCCGCCATTGCTCGGGGTGAAACGCGACGTATCGCTCCAGCTTGAGGAAATAACCGAGCAGCATCAGCACGCCGACGAAGACGGCGATCGAGCTGGCAAGGCCGGCACCGGCGACACCGAGCGCATGTCCGGTGCCCCAGCCCGTGATCAGGACAGGCGCCAGCGCGATGTTGATGACCACGGCAAGCGCCTGCACCAGCATGCTCGGCCGCACGATGCCGGTCGCCCGCAATGCGGACGCCATCACTTGCGTGGCGAATTGCAGCGCCAGCGCCGGCATGAACCAGAGCAGATAAACGGTACCGGCTTCGACCGTAGCTTCGTCGGCTGCAACCGCGCGCATGTAGGGGCGCGACAGCGCGAAGCCCGCGACCAATGTCAGGATCCCGAACAGCACCGACAGGACGACCGACTGGTTGAAGACCAGATTGGCGTCGTCGCGGTCTTTCCGCCCCACGGCGTGCGCCATCAGCGCAACCGTGCCGACGCCGAGCACCTGCATCAGCGCGTTGACCAGAAAGCCCGCATTACCGGCCGCCGCGACGCCGGCGATCGCTGCCTCGCCCAGACCCGAGACGAAATACAGATCGACGAGCTGACAGATCATGATCGTGATCATGCCAACCACGATCGGAGGCGCCATGCTCAGGATGTGGCTCACGATGGAGCCGCGCGTCAGGTCCTTCATCTCATTCCATCCTTAACGGCGTGACCGCGGGACTTTTGTCCCGCTGCCGCGCGCCTCTCATTCCGCCGCCGCGATGCGCCCGAGCTCCACCACCTGGCGCTCGAACAGACCGCGATAGATGCCCCCTGGCTTGCCCGCGAGCATGGCATGGGTGCCTTGCTCGACGATCTCGCCGCGGTCGAACACCAGGATCCGATCGAGGCTGCGCACCGTCGACAGCCGGTGCGCGATCACGATCGAGGTCCGTCCCTTCATCAGCCGCTCCATCGCCTGCTGGATCAGCGCCTCCGATTCCGAATCGAGGCTCGAGGTCGCCTCGTCCAGGATCAGCACCGGCGCGTCCGCCAGGAAGGCGCGCGCCAGCGCCACGCGCTGCCGCTCGCCGCCCGACAGCTTCACGCCGCGCTCGCCAACCAGCGTGCCGTAGCCCTTCGGCAGGCGCAGGATGAAGTCGTGCGCATTCGCCAGCCGCGCCGCGTGCTCGATCGCCTCCAGGCTGGCACCGGGCCGGCCATAGGCGATGTTCTCCGCAAGCGTGCGGTGGAACAGGATCGGCTCCTGCTGCACGATCGCGATCTGGCTGCGCAGCGATTGCTGCGTAGCGAGCGCGATGTCCTGCCCGTCGATCAGCACGCGACCACCGGAGACGTCGTAGAGCCGCTGCACCAGCTTGACGAAGGTCGTCTTGCCGGAGCCGGAGCGGCCGACCAGGCCGACGCGCTCGCCCGCGCGGATCGTGACCGACAATCCGTCATACAGTGGCGCGCGATGGCCGCCATAGTGGAACGTGACGTCGTCGAACACGATCTCGCCGTTCTCGATCGCGATCGGCCGCGCACTGGCCGCATCGGCAATCCCGATCGGCTCGCCATGGATCGCCACCAATTCGTCCATGTCGTTGACCGAGCGCTGGAGGTTGTTGATGTGCATGCCGACGTCGCGCAGATAGGCGTGGATGACGTAGTAGCTCGTCAGCACATAGGTGACGTCGCCAGGCGAGGCGTGCCCGGACATCCACAGCAGCACCGCGCCGCCGATCACGGACGCACGCAGGCATAGCAGCAGCGAGAGCTGCGCCATGGCCGTGTAGTTGTAGCGAAACCAGGTCCGCCGCACGCGCACGCGCCAGCGGTTGATGACGCGGGCGAGCCGCGTATCCTCGCGCGCTTCGGCGCCGAAGGATTTCACCACGGCGTTGCAGGTCAGCGCGTCCGCCAGCGTACCGCCGACCTTGGTGTCCCAGGCGTTGGAGACGCGCGCGGCCGGCGCGATGTAGCGCGTCGAGAACAGCACGGTGATGGCGACGTAGAAAAGCGCCCCCACCGCGATCACCGCGCCGAGCGACGCCCAATGCAGGCCGATCAGGACCATGGAGCCGATCAACACCAGCAGAGACGGCGCCAACGCCATCAGGATGGTGTCGTTGAGCAGGTCGAGCGCCCACATGCCGCGGGTGACCTTGCGCACCGTGGAGCCGGCAAAGGAGTTGGCGTGCCAGTCGGTCGAGAAGCGCTGGACGCGCGTGAAAGCCTCCTGGGCGACATCCGACATGATCTTGAGCGTGAACGGAACGATCCCCTGGAGACCGATCAACCTCAGCACTACGGACGCTGCCCCGAGCGCCACGATGGCGCCGAACGCAACCAGCGCGGCGCGGCGCGCGTCGGGATCGGACGAGCCGCGCGTCAGCGCATCGACCAGATGTCCGGAGAATACCGGCATGAACAGGTCGGCGATGGTTGCGCCCAGCAGGCCGCCGGCCACGATCAGGCCGCGTCCGGGCTGCTTCAGCCAGTGCCGGAATACGAAGGGCAGCACCACGCGTATGGCCGCGGGCCTTTTTGACATAGAGGTCATGACATTATCCGGCCGCTTTCGGCGCGGGCCGGCTCCATCGACGGACGCAAGTCCGCCACGGAGGGCTGACCGGCGTCACTCACAACTGATTTTGACTTGGGAAGTGGAGAGATCGGGACTCGTGACCCGATCGAATCTGGCGGAAGGGGCCTCTAACAGGCCGCGTACATACCGAACCAGGCGATCATCGAGCGCGGGCGTACGATCTGCGAATGCGACGAAATCATGCAAATCCCTCCCCGGTTGGCTTCAATGAGGTGCGCTTTATAGATGTATCGTTTCCGGTTTGCAACGGGGCTCCCGCAAGATCACGCGCGAGTGTTGCAATTTGGTGCGTGGCGCCTTGGTCCGGCATCGCCGCCGCCTCAATCTCCGCTGTCATGCCCCGGCTTGACCGGGGCATCCAGTACTCCGCGGCGATAGTTAGCTCACACAACTTCCGCCGCGGAGTACTGGATCGCCCGCCTCCGCGGGCGATGACACCTCGTAAGCCGCTTGCCTAATGCGCGTCGCCGCCACCGGTCATCGAGGCCGGTTTGCTCAGCAGCGTGACCAGCAGGCTGAGGCCGAGATAGAACAGCGTCAGCGCGAAGAAGGCGTCGCCAAAGCTCATCACCACGGCCTGGCGGTGCACGATCTGGCTGAGCTGCTTCATCGCCATCAGCGTGGAATCGCCGAGTCCCTGGAATTTCTGCATGAACATGGTCAGGGTTTCGGTCGCAGTCGCATTGCCCCAGGTCACCCGCTCCTGAAGGCGGGTGATGTGCAAATCGGTGCGGTTGTTGAGCACGGTGTTGATGACGGCAAGGCCGACCGCGCCGCCGAGATTGCGCATCAGGTTGAACAGGCCGGAGGCGTTCTTCACCCTGTCGGGCGCCAGCGTTCCGAGCGCGATGTTGTTGGTCGGCACCATCGCGAACATCATGCCGATGCCGCGCAGGATCTGCGGCACCAGCAGCTCGTAGAAATCGTAGTCGCGCGTGATCCAGGTCATCTGGTAGGAGCCGATCGCGAACACGATGAGGCCGAACGCGATCATGTAGCGCATGTCGACCTTCACCATGAGACGGCCGACCAGCGGCGCGACCAGGAACATGGTGATGCCCGAGACGAACATGGTCTCGCCGATCATCAGCGCGCTGTAGCCGCGCACTTCGGCGAGGTAGCGCGGATAGATGTAGGTCAGGCCGTAGAGCCCGATACCGATGCAGAACTGCAGGACGCAGCCGACCGCGAAATTGCGGTTGGAGAAGGTGCGCAAATTGACGATCGGCTCGGCCGCGGTGAACACGCGCCAGAAGAAGGCGATCGCCGAGACCGCGCAGATCCAGGCGCAGATCGCGACGGACGTGTCCTGCATCCACTCATGTTGCGGACCTTCCTCCAGCACATATTCCAGCGTGCCGAGGAAGCCGGCCATGAAGAGGAGGCCCCACCAGTCGAAGCGGTCGAGCAGCTCGAAATGCGGCTCGTCGAAATCGACCAGCGCCAGCACGCCCAGGGTGATGCCGATGCCGGGCACGACGTTGATGAAGAACAGCCAGTTCCACGACATCAGATCGGTGATGTAGCCGCCGACCGTCGGGCCGATCGTGGGAGCCAGGGTCGCAACAAGCCCGATGATGGGACCGACGATGTGGAATTTGGAGCGCGGGAATACAGTATAGGCCGAGGCGAACACGGTCGGGATCATGCCGGCGCCCAAAAAGCCCTGAAGGGCACGCCAGAGGATCATCTCCTCGATCGTGGTGGCGAAGCCGCAGAGCAGGCTCGAGGCCGTGAAGCCCGCGGCCGAGATCGCGAACAGCAGCCGCGTGCCGAAAGCGCGCGACAAAAAGCCCGACAGCGGGATCGCGATCACCTCGGCGATCAGATAGGCGGTCTGGACCCAGGCGACCTCGCTGGAGCTTGCCGACAGGCCTGCCTGGATTTCACTGAGGGACGCCGAGACGATCTGGATGTCCAGGATCGACATGAACATCCCGAACACCATGATGATGAAGGCGAACAGCCGCTTCGGCGCGATGCGCTCCGAGTCGGGGTTCGCCATCATGGCGGGTGAGGCGGTGGTGGCGTTGGCCATGGTCTGACCTCGCAGCGCTCGATTTGTGGCTACTGCGGGTGGATCGCGGTGGGATCGTCGAGATCGATCTCGCTGTCGGCGTCGGCCGCGCCCTTGTTGGTATCGACGGTCGCATACACCGACATGCCGGCGCGGAGCAGGTTCTGCTTCGCCACCGACTTCGGCACGCGGATGCGGACCGGCACGCGCTGCACGATCTTGGTGAAGTTGCCGGTGGCGTTGTCAGGTGGCAGCAGCGTGAACACCGAGCCGGAGCCCGCCGCGATGCTGTCGACGATTCCGGAGAACTTGCGCATGCCGTAGGCATCGACCTTGATCGTCACCGGCTGGCCGGGACGGATGCGCTTGAGCTGGGTTTCCTTGAAATTGGCGTCGATATAGACGTCGTCGAGCGGCACGATGTTGCCGAGACGCTGGCCGACCGCGACGAAGTCGCCGGCGCTGACCAGGCGGTTCGAGAACGTGCCGTCGACCGGCGCGCGCACCGCGGTGAAGGCGAGATCGCGCTCGGCCTTGGCGAGCGAGGTCTTGAGCTCGGCGAGCTGCGCCTGCGCTTCGGCCTGCTGCGCCTTGGTGACGTGGACATTGCTGACCGCGACGTCGTAGGCGGCCTGGGCGGCCTTGACCGCGGCGGCGCCCTGGTCGCGTCCGGCTTCCGAGCTTTCGAACGTGGCGCGCGAAGCAAAGCCCTTGCTGCTCAGCGCCTGCTGGCGCTCATAATCGAGATCGGCGCGCTTGAGGCCCGCCTCGGCCGAGACGAGCTGCGCCTTGGCCTGTGCAACCTGGCTGTCGAGCGCTGCAATCTGGCGGCCGATGCGATCGATGGTGGCCTGCTGGGTCGCGATCCTGGTCGCGGCGGCATCGACCGCGATCTTGTAGTCGCCGTCATCGATGCGGAAGACGACGTCGCCGGCGCGCACGGTCGTGTTGTCGCCGGCGAGGATCGAAGAGATGTGGCCGGCAACGCGCGCGCCCAGCATGGTGTTGTTGGCGCGGACATAGGCATCGTCGGTGGAGACGTAGAAGCGGCCGACCAGCGTGTAGTAGCCGGCATAGCTCGCGGCCGCGAGCGCCAGCAGGAGGCCAACACCCATCAGGACGAATTTGCGCTTGCCGGGCTTCGGCGCGTCGGCGGCAGCGGGTGCAGCCGGCTTGTCGGTCACGGGCGTCTCCGGCGCCTCATTGGTGCGGCGCTTGGTTTCCTCGGCCACATGAGAGCGCAACTGCTCGGCAAGGGCGACGGATTTCTCGGTCGCAGCTTCACTGCCGGCCTGCCCCGGCGTCGTCTCCACCGCTTCCTGGCGAAGGACACGCGCAGCCTGGTCTCTCGATACGGCCATAAAGGCCTCCCCAACAAAAAAGCAGCGACCAGGGACGGCCGTCCTGCGGCCGGTTCCCTCTCGCCCATCCCAAATATCATTGACCGAACGGTTCGGTCAACATAGATAATATTCCCGGGCAGGACCCTACTGGCCCGAATCCTTTATTTGGGTTTCATGGGTCGGGCCCGATCCAGAAACCTTCCGAGACGCTGAACCAATGGTTGTAGCCGGCCGCGAACATCTCCACGTCGTCCAGGAGGAGGACAGCTCCAAGCGCCGCCAGATCCTGGACGGAGCCCGCAAGGTGTTCATGGATCTCGGTTTCGACGGCGCCAGCATGGGCGAGATCGCGCGCGCCGCGCAGGTCTCCAAGGGCACGCTCTACGTCTACTTCGCCGACAAATGCGCGCTGTTCGAAGCCATCCTCGAGCAGGAGGCGCTCCAGCACGGCCAGGTCGTTTTCAATTTCGATCCCGCGCGCGATGCCGAGACCACGCTGAAGGATTTTGGCCAGGCCTATATCCATCTGCTGTGCCGGCCCGGCGGCGGCTCGGCGATCCGCACCGTGATGGCGATCGCCGAGCGCATGCCCGACGTCGGCCGCCGCTATTATCTGCGCGTGCTGGACAAGACCATCAACCGGCTCTCCGAATATCTCAAAATCCATGTCGCCTCCGGCGATCTCAAGATCGACGATTGCGACCTTGCCGCGTCGCAGTTCATGGAGCTGTGCAAGGCCTCACTCTTCCTGCCGTTCGTTTTCCAAGCCGCGCCCGCGCCGTCGGAAGAGCGCATGATCGAGGTCGTCGACAGCGCGACGCGGATGTTTCTGGCGGCGTACCGGGCGAAGTAGCAGCTGCGGGCCACGCGTTGCGCAGCCCGCTGCCGCGGCATTATATTAAGCGCCATGTCCCGTGATCTTCGCCCGCCTGTCGATATCCTCCATTACGAGATCGTCCAGGAACAGGCCTCAGCGCTTGGCCGGATGGGCAGTGCACTCGAACAGAGCCTTGCGCGCTTGCGCGAATTCGACGCCGCGCACGCGCACGCGGAGACGCCGGCCTCAATGCAAGCGGCGCGGCGCAAGCTGGTGATGGAAGCCGGCCAGGCGCTCTGGATGCTCGTGGTGCAACGTGAGGCGACCGGCCTGCGCGACAGCCGCCATATCATGCGGACCTACAACGTTCCGGGCGAGGTGCAGCGGTGCATGGGGCTGGTCCCCGCACCGTCGAAGCCGGCCTCGAAGTGACTGTCCGGCACCCAGGGACTAGGCCCCGATCTCTTCCATCTTGCGCCACCCATGCAGGACGCGGCGCCCCTCCCGGGTGAATGCGAAGCAATTGCCGCCGCCGGCCGCCTGATCGTGAACGCGATCGATGGCATGACCGGCTTGGTGACAGAACAGCAGCGTGCCGACGGCACCGTGGCCAACGAAGAGAACGTCGCCCGGGCGATTGCGGGATAGCACCGCCTCGGTCTCGCGCACGATGCGCGCCTGCGCATCGACGGCGCGCTCCCAGCCGCGGACGCTGAGATGTGGCTGCGCGAAAAACTGGTCGGCGACCTCCTCGAACTCGGCCGGTTTCAGGAAGCCGGTCGCTGAACGGTCGTTCTCATGCATGGCCTCGCGGATCTCGATCATGAGGCCGAGGCGGCCTGCGATGATCTCCGCGGTCTCGATCGCCTTGCGTTCGGCGCTCGAGACGATCTGCGTGATGTTCGCGAGCCAGCCCGCATTCGCCAGCGCTTCGGTGCGCGTTCGACCGACCGGGCTGAGGCCCCATTGCGGCACGGGTACCGCGGGATCGATTTGCACCTGCGGATGGGTGAGATAGCGGACGATATCGGCGGTCATCTTACTCGTCGGCGTACTCGTCCTCTTCCTGCTTGCGCGTCGCGCTCTTGCGCGTTCCAAGCGAGCCCGTGACATAGGGATCACGCCGACCGGCGTAAGGGTTGCGCTGCTGGGCACGGCCGGCAACCTCGTCGCCCGAGACGGCGGCGGGCTGGCAGATCAGGCGGCGGCTGGCGCGACGCATCAGATCCACATGGATGTGATCGTAGTGATAGACGTTCGAGCCCGGCGCGAGCACCGTGGTGAAATGCGCGCACGCGCCCGACTGCACGTCGCGCAGGAACCCCTGCTCTTCCGGCATGCCGCGCCAGCCATCCTTCACGGTGACGCGGCGACCGTCGGCGAGCACGAAGGCGGCGATGTCGAGCGCGTTGCCGAAGGCGTGCTCGGAAATGTGGGCGTGCGAGTTGCCGTTCATGCCGCGGCAGGAATAGGCGGAGATCTGCTTGATCTCGACCACGCGGGCGCCGAACCAGCGCATCGCCGATGGCTGCACGGTGTCGGCGAGCCAGCGGTCGAGCTCGGACACGATCGGACAGGCAAGCGTCGCGGTCGGCTTGATCGCGACGGGGCCGACGGCGATGACGGGATTGCCCTGCGCCGGACCAAGACGCGGCAAAGGTTGCTGCGCGGGCGCCTGCGAGTACGGCGCCGGCCGCGCCGGATAGCTCGGCGCATTCATGTAGCGTGCGGCGCCCGCGGCATCGGTGCCTTCGGGCGGCAGGTCGATCTCGTCCTCTTGCTGTGCCACGCCGGGCGCGTTCAGCGACATCGGGCCGGGCGCGTTGCCATAGCCGGAGGGCTGGCGCACCGCGCTCTCGGGATAATTCGACCGCTGCGGATAGGAGGATGACGGATAGTTCTGGCTCTGCGGAGCGTTCGATCGCGGCTGCGTCACCGGCCACCGCGGCTGGCCGCCGACATTCCCCGGCGGGCGCAGTTCCTCGTCGGCAAAACCATAGTTGCCCGAGGCTTCGCCGATGGCGGCGACCTTCAACGGGAACTCGGCGCCGCACATGCCGGGGCCCGAGATCGGCTCGATGCGGACGAGATCCGGCCCCTCTTTCACCGCGCCCGATTTCAGGCATGCGGCTTCGGCCTCGGCCCGCCACGGTTCGCGTTCGGCCTGGAAAAAGCCGCGTCCGCAACCCGCAAGCGAAACAAGGACGATGGAGCCGACGAGATACAAACGAACTCCGCGCGTCATGCACGCACGTTCGGTGAATTTACTTAAAGACTCTTCAACGTGTTGATTTCAGTGTTCTTTAACCATACCGGCGCGCACGCGCACGCGCCGCCCGGCAGCAGCGGAAACAAGGCTGACTTTTTCGGAAAGAGACTCTCTGTTAACCATGATGCGCTCGCACGGGGGACAACAGCGGGAGCGACCTTATGACGTTCGCCGGGAGACTGAGCGTTATCACCGCGTGCCTCGCCATGGCCTTTGTCGGCGCCATCGTGCTCGGCATGATCTAGAGACATCACCGACCGCATCACGGGCTTGCCCGGCGGCGCCGGATCATCCGGCCGCCGGGCCTATTGCGGGGCTCAGAAATTCGAGCAGGACGATCCGGTGACGCCGCCGATCTTGAAGTCGTGGCAGACGAGGCCGGGATTATCAGGATCGGGATAGCCGTCATCCTTCTCGCGAACCGTATGACTGAAGCGCCAACCCCGCATGCGCATGCAACGCTTGTATTGCGCTGAGGTCACCGTGCCGTTCTGCGGCGCGCCGAGCTGCGCGTCGCAGAACGCGCTGTCGACATGCAGCGCATCGTCGCCGCGCTGCTGCTTCAGCCTGTTGTTCCAGATGTCGGTGTCGGCGTGGGCCGGGATCGCGCTGCCGATCAGCAGCGCGGCGATGAGGCCGAGACGTTTCATGTTGGCTCTCCTTGCATGCGTCGTCAGCCATCGGTCGCGTGCAAGCGAAAAGCAGGTTCGGTGCGGGACGATTACAAATTGGACAGGGGATGCTGCCACCCTCCCCCTCCAGGGCGAGGGTAAGAGAAACGCTACGACCTTGCCCCCCACTGCCGTGATGTCGTGATCACCTTCTGCCGCCGCTCCTCGACGCGCGTCCAGTCGTTGCCGGAGCACCAGAAGTGGCCGAGCGCGCAGGCTTCGACGCGAAGCCTGCCGGAGGCCGTCAGCGTCATCGTCCCATAATAGGTGCTGCCGCTGGAACGGCTGTAGATGCTGCCGGTCCAGGCGTTGTGCATTTTCGGCTTCATGTTGACGAGCACGCTTTCGCCCCGGCTCGAGGCTTCGGTCAGCGCATAGCCGCACAGCGCGGCGCCGCAGCGTTCGATGCGAACCGTGCCCTTGGCGCCTACGCTCTCCCATTCGCCGAGCGGCGAATAAGCCGGCTCGTCATCGCTGCGCTGGGCGATCGATGAAGTCTCGTCGGGCCTCGGAGCGACGGTCGTCGCCTCCATGCGCGGCAGCTCAACTCTCGGCGGATTGGGGCTCGGCGTCTCGTGTCTTGGCGGCGGCAAGACAACAGGCTGCGATGTGGCCGCGGCCATGACGGGGGCGGGCGGCGCGGGCGGTGCCACGACGACGGCCGCTGGCGCCGGCCTGACCGGAGCTACCGGACAAGCCGGTTGCTGCGGCGCGACCGCGGGCGGCGGAGCAGGTGTGGTGTCGACATCGTTCCTCGGCCGGAGGCTGCGATTGGATGAAACCGACACGCAGGAAGCAGACCGGCAATGCCGCGGCGCCTCGACATGAAAGCGGTGGCCGCCGATCGAGAAGGTGTAGGAACCGGCTTGGGCTGACGACGCCATCGCCACCAAAGCGATCAATGTGCCAAGCGATGTCGCAAGCCGCTTCATCGGCGCCTCCCTCTGTGTCGCGACGAGGTTACGCGGGCTGACTTGCCGCTGAATGTGCGCTGCCTCACCCAGCCGACGCGGTCCGTTGTGACGTCCATCACAGAAGTCGGGACAGGCCCGGCGTAGGGTCGAACCACGCTTCATCCACCAGCGACACCAGTTCAGACCGGCACAATTTTCAGAGGTTGCCATGAACAAGCTCACCATCGCCGCCACCACGCTCTTCCTCGTTTCGACTGCCGCCGCGCATGCCGGCAACTCGATTGCGTTCGAGATCGAAGGCCAGCACATCCGCATCGAGACGCCGCGCAACTGCGCCTCGCTCAATTGCGTGACGATCGTGGCGCCGGGCCTGTCGGATAAGCCGATCAAGCTGAACAACATCAACCTCAAGGGCCTCGGCGGCTCCAAGGACGACGACGACGACACCACGCCAGCTCCGTCCACGACGACCGCGCAGCCGGCTCCGGTGCAGCAGCAGCCCGTGCAACAGGCGCCGCTGCAGGCGACCGCGCCGGCAGCGCCTGCTGTCGCCGCCCCCGCGGCTCCCGCCACGACGGTTGCCGCCGCTCCGACCGCCGGCTACGACAACACCGCACAGACCGCGCCCGTCGCGGCTCCCGTTGCCGCGCCTGCACCGGTCGCGATTGCGCCCGCTCCGGCGCCGGTTGCCGCCGCGCCCGTGCAAGCCGCCAACACGCCGATCGGCGTCTGGGCGACCGAAGAGAACAAGGGCAATGTCCGCGTCGAACAGTGCGGCGCCAATCTCTGCGGTTACGCCATGAAGTCCAACGAGCGCATCCTGATCAACATGAAGCCCGACGGCGCGAAGTGGAGCGGCCGCATCCACGATCCCGACTCCGGCCGCAACTACGACTCCACGATCGCGATGAAGGGCCCGAATGCGATGCGCGTGCAGGGCTGTGCCTTCGGCGGCATGTTCTGCGGCGGCCAGACCTGGAAGCGCGTCAGCTGACACCGGAGGTGTCATCCTCGACAGGTGCACAATGATCGTCATGCCCGGGCTTGTCCCGCCTGCGCGGCCGAAGCCGCTTCGGCGAGGCGAAGGCCCGGGCATCCACGTTCTCAGTACCGCGCGTCAAGGCGTGGATGGCCGGAACAAGTCCGGCCATGACGATCTGAGAGACACCGCGCCACAAGCGAACAAACTCTATCCCCTCACCCTGAGGAGCCTGCGCAGCAGGCGTCTCGAAGGGCGAGACCCGGATCGACAGCTAGGCCTCTATGGTTCGAGACGCGCGCAAGGGCGCGCTCCTCACCATGAGGGGAGAGAGCGCCGTTTGAACGTTCGCCCCGTCCATGCGACACATGTTCATCCGCCATTCAGCTAACCCCGGCTGATATCGGCCGATCTCGCCTCGCGCTCTCACCGGGACTTCCTCGTGACATCAATGGTGGCTTGGCGCCGCTTCGTCTTCGCGCTTCCGTTGCTGGCGTTGCCGCTGGCCGGCGCGAGCGTGGCGCTCGCATCCGATGCAATCGAGCTTGCGCAGGCCCAGCCTCAGGCGCAGCCAAATCCCGCCCCCTCCCCGACGCCGTCGGCTTCACCTGCGCCCGCCACTGACGCGCAACCCGCCGCCGTCGAGCCGATCGGCAACGTCGCGACCGTGACGGGGATCGCAACCGTGGTCCGCGACAGGAACTCGTATCCGCTGCGCGTGCGCGACGACATCTATCTCAACGACGTCGTGCAGACCTCGTCGAACTCCTCGCTCGGCATCACCTTCAACGACGCCACCACGTTCAACCTCTCCGCCAGCGCGAAGATCACCATCGACAATTACGTCTATGAGGACGGCGGCAAGCAAAATTCGGCGATCTTCGACATCGGCAAGGGCACCGTTGCCTTCGTTGCGGCAGCCGTGGCGAAGACCGGCGACATGAAGATCGCAACGCCGACCGCAACGCTCGGCATCCGGGGCACCACCGGCGTCGTCGACGTTCCCGAAGGCGCGACGGCCAGTACTGCGAATAACGTCAACATCAAGCTCTATCCCGACGCCGACGGCCGGGTCGGCCACATCGAGGTCAACGACCGCACCAGCGGCACGCGACTCGGCGCGTTGACGCAGGCCGCAAGCGGTTTTGCGATCCGCCCGGGCGCCGGCAGCGCAGGCGGCATGCGCTTTGCCGCCGTGCCGATCACGATCGCCCCGCAGCAGATCGCGCGCGACCGCGGCTTCGTCAGCCAGGTGCATCTGGCGCAGACCACGGGCCGGCAGATCGTCACCGAGCAGCGCGACTTCCGCCGCGCCAATCCGACCGCGATCAGCCGCATTCCGCGGCCGACCCAGCCACCGCAGCAGCAGCAATTGCGGCCGACGACAGCGCCCGGCCAGCAGCCGCAGCGGCCGAACGGCCAGCCCGGCCAGAACAACCGTCCGGGTCAGCAGCAGCCGGGCACGCCGGGCCGCCAGGGCGCCCAGCCGCCGCAGCGGCAAGGTGGTGCGGTGCAGCCGGGTGGACCGCGCGCGGGTCAAGGTCAGCAGCAGCGAGGCCAGCAACGACAGGGCCAGCAGCAACCAGGTCAGCAGCAAGGTGCGGGACAGCCAGCAGGTGCGCCGCGTACCGGACAAGGCACGCAGCCCGGCGGCGCGCTGCAGACGCAGCCGCAGCGAAACGGACAGACCCCGGCGCAGCCCGGCGGAGTCGTACCGTCGCAGCCGGGCGCGGCGCCGCAGCCGCAAACGCCGCGCACCGGATTGCAGCCGGGCCAGCCGCCTGCGGCTCAGCAGCCAGGCGGCATCCAGCGCCAGGGCGGATTCCAGCAGCGCCTCCCCGCCGCGCAACGTCCCGCAGCACCGCGCAGACCGGCGCCCGCTCCGAAGGAGAAGAAAGAGCGGCGGTAAAGTCCAGCGTGCGTCGACGCGCTCGGTGCGCGCTCCTCACCATGAGGGTCGACGTCGAGCGCGTTCAGCCTCCTCCGTCATTGCGAGCGCAGCGAAGCAATCCAGCGTCCCTCCGCGGAAAGATTCTGGATTGCTTCGCTGCGCTCGCAATGACGATCTTGAGAGAGCTCGCGCGATCCAACCACGCTAACTCGCGGAGACATCCACACCCGCAAGCAGGGCGCGATGACAACTCACGCCTCGCCGCGCAGCCAGGCCTTCACCTTCTGCAACAGGCCATGACGCAGTTCGTCGACTGAGGCGGCTTCAGCGGGCGTCAGGGGTTGCAAAGCTACATCGATGTCGTCGGTCGCGGGCACCAGCTCGGGCGCCGGCGAAGAGGCGAGCCCGGCGGCGGCAAGCGCGATCGGGCCGACCTGCACCAGGAATGCCCGCTCATATTCGCGCGATAGGCGCGCGAGCGCATCCTCCAGCGTCAGCCAGTCCACCGCCTTGATGTCGTTCATCAGCTTGCGAACCGGACCGCCCTCGGCCTCCATGCGCCAGAAATGCACGACCTTGGAGCGCCCTCCCGACTGGTAGACGAGCGTGCCGAGGAATTCGTGGATGGCCACATCGTGGCCGGTCTCTTCCAGCACCTCGCGGTGCGCGGCTTCCTTCGGCGTTTCGCCGTCGTCGAGCTTGCCCTTGGGCAAAACCCATTCGTTGCGCTTGCGCTGGCGCACCACCGCAACCAGCGGCGGCGCGCCACGCCGCAGCACAATACCACCCGCCGCCATCACCGGCGCCCGCGCCATCACAAGATTCCGTGTCGATCCAATCGGCCCGCCGACGATATAGGCTGCCGACGCGGCGGATTGAAGGCTAGTTCCTCTTCAACAGCGCTTGACCTGCGCGAATGCGGGTGCCCTCGCCAATGCCGTCGCAGAAGTTGAAATCACCGGGCGCCAGGATGATGATGGTGGAGCCGTGCTCGAACCAGCCGAGCTCCTGGCCCTTGGTCACGTTGACGTCGCAGGGGAAATTGACCGGCCCGCGGGTCTGCGCGTTCAGCACCATGTCGAGGAAGTGCAGGCGGATGCTCGCGACCAGGATCGCGGCGACCGGCACCAGCGTCACGGCTTCGCCGGTCGACAAATGCGTGCGGATCACTGCGCGCTCGTTCTTGCAGAACAGGCGCTCGACCCGCTTCAGCGCGATCGGGTTGACGTTCCAGACGTCGCCATGGATCAGCGTGACGCGTTCGATATGTGCATCATAGGGCGCATGGAAGCGGTGATACATGCTCGAGGTCAACCGCAGCGTGACGAAGCTTCCGTTGCGGTGTTGATCCACGAGCGCGGAATCACCGAGCAGGTCGAGCAGCGAATAGGGCGCGCCCTTGACCTGGAACAGCTCGGTGTCGGCGATCCGGCCATGGGCGCCGACGATGCCGTCCGAGGGGCTGGCAACAATGGAGGGGTCGGGATCAAAGGGGCGCAGCCCTGGCTTGAGCTCCCGGGTGAAACAGTCGTGCAGGCTCTTGAAGTGGGTCTTGCGTGCCTCCGACAGATCGAGGTCGGAAAACAGCTTCCACAGCGCGATCGAGAAGTCCCTGACGAGCGGGTTCTCGATCTTGGAGAACCGGCCCATGAAGCGGGTCAGGGCCGCGCGGGGGATGCGGTTGGTCAACAGGAAGTTGAGGTCTTCCTGCTGGGTGAAAGAGGCGATGAGGGCTTTGACTGTCATGAATCTGTCAGCTCGCAGTATTAGCGCTTGTTGTCATGGAAACGACACTCCCGATTCTCTCATTTTCCGTGGCCGCCGCAGCGTCCGCTGCCGCCGCCTTCCCGAAGATCAAAGCGCGGATCGAACTGTCCCGCGCCAAGCACCGGTCGCTCGCCGGGCACTCCAAGATGTCGCGCCGGGTGGCAAAGCTGCTCCCGTTCTACGAGTTCGAGGGCGACAAGTATTTCGGCTGCGACGGCGCGCCTGATAACGTGGTGCAGCAGCGCAAGGACGCCTTCTTCCGCCTCGCCAGCCTTTACGCCGAGCGCTACCCCAAGGGCCGCGCGATGACGAAGGAAGCGGCGGAAAAGATCTCCGACCTGCACTTCACCGAAACCTACCGCGTGCCGTTCCAGTTCTCGCGCCTCGTCCGCGAGCATCTGGGCACCTCGACCTTCATGGAATCGTCCAGCGGCGTCACCGTCACGGATGTTGACGGCAACACCTCTTACGACCTCACCGGGTCCTACGGCGTCAACATCTTCGGCAACGACTTCTACAAGGAGTGCATCGAGGGCTCGGAGAAGCGCGCGCATGCACTCGGCCCCGTGCTCGGCCCCTACCATCCCGTCATCCTCGAGAATGTGCAGCGGCTCTGCCAGATCTCGGGCCTCGACGAAGTCTCGTTCCACATGTCCGGCACCGAGGCCGTCATGCAGGCGGTGCGGCTTGCGCGCTACCACACCAAGCGGACGCATCTCGTTCGTTTCGCCGGCGCCTATCACGGCTGGTGGGGCGACGTGCAGCCCGGCGTCGGCAATCCGATTCCCGCGCACGAGACCTACACCCTCGCCGAGATGTCCGAGAAGACGCTGCATGTGCTGCGCACGCGCAAGGACATCGCCTGCGTGCTGGTCAATCCGTTGCAGGGCCTGCATCCGAACGGCAACGCGCCCGGCGATTCCTCGCTGGTCGATTCCTCCCGCGGCGGCAACTTTGACCGCGCAGCGTATACCGAGTGGCTGAAGAAGCTGCGCGAAGTCTGCACCGAGCGCGGCATCGCGCTGATCTTCGACGAGGTCTTCGTCGGCTTCCGTCTCGCCGCCGGCGGCGCCCAGGAGTACTTTGGCGTCAAGGCCGACATGGTGACCTACGGCAAGAGCCTTGCCGGCGGCCTGCCGGTCGGCGTCGTCTGCGGCAAGAAGGAATTGATGCGCCGCTTCCGCGACGATCGTCCCGCCGACATCTGCTTTGCCCGCGGCACCTTCAACTCGCATCCCTACGTCATGACGGCGATGGACGAGTTCCTGAGCCGGCTTGCCAGCCCGAACTTCCGTGCCATCTACGACGGCCTGGACACGACCTGGAACGGCCGCGTCCAGAAGCTCAACCAGATGATGACGGACGCCAAGCTGCCGGTGCAGTTTGCGAACTTCTCGTCGATCTGGACGGTGAAATACACCACCCCGTCCCGCTACAACTGGATGCTGCAATATTACCTGCGCGCCGAAGGCCTGTCGCTGAGCTGGGTCGGCACCGGACGGCTGATCTTCAGCCTGAACTACACCGACGCCGATTTCACCGAGGTCGCCGAGCGCTTCGTCCGGGCGGCCGAGAAGATGAAAGCCGATGGCTTCTGGTGGCACGACGGCGTGCTCACCAACAAGAATATCAAGCGGCAGATTTTGAAAGAGATGCTGGCCAAGCGTTTTGGGCGCTGAGGCTCTTCCTTCCACCACCACTGTCATTCCGGGGCGAGGTCTCTCCTCCCCCTCTCCCCGCTTGCGGGGAGAGGGTTGGGGTGAGGGGGAGTCTCCGCGGGCGCGGTGAGCATTGGCGGACAATCGGCTAGCAGCACCCCCGCGGAGACTCCCCCTCACCCGGATCGCATCTTCGATGCGCTCCGGCCTCTCCCCGCGCGCGGGGAGAGGCGAAGGAAGTACCGCGCTCGAGGCCCCCAAGACGTGGATGCCCGGCACGAGGCCGGGCATGACGTAGCAAACTGACATCGGAGTGCTTTGTGTGCGCGGCGCGCTCAGGCGTGCTGCTCTTCGAGCGTGGGCTCGGAGATGAGGCCCAGCGTGTGCTCGGGGTTGAGGTGCAGGCCGGGGTCCATCAGCTCGCCGCGCATCAGGGCGAGCGGCGCGCTACGATAGAGCATCAGGTCGTGGAAGGGATCGGTCAGGATCTTGGTCATCCAGACCAGGCCGGTCTCGACGTCGCGGATGAAGAACAGGTGCACGGTGCGGAACAACAGACCGCCGCCGCCGATCACGAGCCAGATCTTGGCGACCTGCCGCATGAAATCGGTCGCGCTCGCCCAGGGCGTGAACAGGCCGAACAGCGTCGGATCGACGAACAACACAAGCGGCGAGGCCGCCCAGATCGCCATCAGCACCACCTTGCGCTGAAGGTTGTACCCGACCTTGATGTCTTCCTTGTACTCGTGCGTCGCCTGGTTGATGTGGTCGTAATCGTGCGGCTCGAAGAAGAAGTGACCGGCCTGGCGCGAGGTCATCGAGACCAGCCAGCCGACCAGCGCCGAGATCATGGGATCGACGAACAGCCAGACATAGGCGAAGAGAAAGCTCAGCGCGCTGACGAAGTGCAGGCTCTGATTGATGCGGCTGTGGTGATAGTAGCGATGGTCGTCCCAGCGCTGGATCCGCAGCTGCTCGAGATAATTCTTGATCATGCTCTCCCCCAAAATGCTTTCGGGTTCAGGATTTACAGGGATTCGATGTAGGCCGTGTGACATCATCATTTTGTCATGTGACGATGTGCAGCGGCGCGATGACGCACGTGTTACTCTCTCCCCTCATCCTGAGGAGCGCGGAACGCGCGTCTCGAAGGATGAAGGCCGAGCTGCATCAGCACGGGCCTTCATGGTTCGAGACGGCGCTTACGCGCCTCCTCACCATGAGGAGTGACGGTCAGGCTGCCTTGGCGACGTCGACCTTGCGGAAGCGCACCAGCGAGAAATGGCCGAGCGGCGGAATCAGGCGGCGCTCGGCGAGCTCGATGCCCTTGGCACCGGCCAGCCACTTCGCATAACGCGACCAGGCGAACTCGGCGGTGCGGAAGCCGAGCGGACGCACCACCGGCTGGAGCTTCTGCTCGATGAAGCGGCGCATGCCGGTATCGGCGCTGACGCGGGTGAGGATGATCAGCTCGCCGTCCGGGCGCAGCACGCGGGCGAATTCGTCGAGCGCCACTTCCGGGTTCGGCACGGCGGTGACGACATATTGCGCCATCACGACGTCGAAGGAATTGTCGGGGAATTCGAGCTTCTCGGCGTCCATCACCGCGAGGCCCTCGACATTCTTCAGATTGCCCTCGGTGACGCGCTGGCGCGCCTTGTCGAGCATCGCTTCCGAAATGTCGGTGCCGAAGATGCGCAGATGCGGCGCGTAGAGCGGCAGCGAGATGCCGGTGCCGACGCCGACCTCGAGCACACGGCCCCCGATCTTGTTGGTGGCCGCGATCGCGGCCTGCCGGCCCTTGGCGAACACGCCGCCGAACACGAGATCGTAGACGGGCGCCCAGCGGTCATAGGCCTGCTCAACCGTGCCACGGGTGAGGTCGAGCTGCTGGGTGCCGTCAAGGTTCATGATCTTAGCCATCGATGAGGTTCTCGCTGTGGGTCAAACGTTGCAGATCAGCCGCGCACCGGCCGCCGCGCCATGACCGGCGAGGCGCGCAGGATGCGGCTGGGCTGAAGTGAGGTGAGGTTTCCGACGAACTGGCGCGCGCTGTTTTCCCAGGAACGCTCCAGCGCGAAGTTACGGCAGGTCTCGCGCGACATGGTGAGCGCGCGGAGGCACGCGGTACGCAGATCATGGTCGATCGCGCCGATCGGATGATCGGCGATGACGTCCTTGGGGCCCGTCACCGGAAACGCCGCCACCGGCGTGCCGCAGGCGAGCGCCTCGAGTTGCACCACACCGAACGTGTCGGTCAGGCTCGGGAAGACGAAGACATCGGCGGCGGCGAGATGCGCGGTCAGATCCGCGCCCTTCTTCTCGCCGAGGAAGACGGCATCCGGATATTTCTTTTCGAGCGCCGCCTTCTGCGGGCCGTCGCCGACGACGACCTTGGTGCCGGGCAAATCGAGCGAGAGGAACGCTTCGAGATTCTTCTCCACGGCGACGCGGCCCATGGTCATGAAGATCGGACCCGGCAGGTCGAGCTTGGCCGGAGCGTCGGGATGGAACAGCTCGGTGTTGACGCCGCGCGTCCAGAAGCCGAGCCGCTTGAAGCCGCGCTCGGAGAGCTCCTGCCGCAGCGAAGGCGTCGCCACCATGGTCATCGCGGCGGCATCGTGGAAGTGGCGCAGCACGGCATAGCCGACGGCATCAGGGATACCGGTCCGCACCGAGACGTATTCGGGAAAGCGCGTCGTGTAGGAGGTGGTGAAGGCAAGGCGGTTGCGGCGGCAATAGGCGCGCGCGGCCCAGCCGATCGGCCCCTCGGTCGCGATGTGCAAGGCTTCCGGCGCCGCCTTCTCGATCCGCCGCGCGATCTCCTTGCCGCTCGGCAGCGCGATGCGCAGGCCCGGATAGGTCGGCAGCGGCCAGGACCGAAAACCGTCCGGGGTGAGGAAGTCGATCTCGACGTCGAGCGCCTTGGCCGCGTTCGCCAGCGAGGTCAGCGTCCGGACCACACCGTTAACCTGCGGATGCCAGGCGTCAGTCGCGATTAATACCCGCATGGGGAAATCCCGAGAGTTTGATGATTCTCGGCTTAGGACCATCAACCACGGATATTTCAGGCGTGTGACGTCACAGAAGTGTCGGCCCGCTGTTTTGTTGGTTAACGGGTCCGCGCCGCCACGAAACCGTCATGAAACAAATCCTTTCCGCCATGAAACCGTTTTCGGTTTTCCGCGCAAAGCTCCCGAAACGTTTTGCCGTTAGTGAATTGGGCAACGGAGCACCGAAACGGTGCCGCGGTGGTCAAGAAACACCGATCAAACAGGGGCGATCAATGATCAATCTGGACACGTTCAAGACGTATTCGCGCGCGGTTGCGCTCAGCGCCGTCGCGATCTCCGCTATCGCATTTGCCGGTCCGGCCAAGGCCGCGCCCGTGCAGTTCTTCCCGTTCTTCCAGCCGCTGCCGCCGATGGCCGCGCCGCAGCCGTACCAGCCCTATCAGGCGACGCCTTACCAGGCCGCGCCGTCCGAGGATCAGGACGCTGTCGAGATGCCGGCCCGCTTCCGCCGCCAAACCGTTACCTACGCAACACGTGAGGCGCCGGGCACCATCATCATCGATACGCCCAACACCTATCTCTATTACGTGCTCGGCAACGGTCAGGCCGTTCGCTACGGCATCGGCGTCGGCCGCGACGGCTTCACCTGGTCCGGCGTGCAGTCGGTGACCAAAAAGGCCGAGTGGCCGGATTGGACCCCGCCGCCGGAAATGATCGCCCGCCAGCCCTATCTGCCGCGCCACATGGCCGGCGGCCCCGGCAACCCGCTCGGCGCGCGCGCCATGTATCTCGGCGGCACCATCTACCGCATCCACGGCACTAACGCCCCCGACACGATCGGCAAGCACGTCTCGTCCGGCTGCATCCGCCTGACCAACGACGACGTCACCGACCTCTACTCCCGCGTCAACGTCGGGACCAAGGTGATCGTGCTGCCGATGACGGAACGCCGCGCGGATCTCGGCGCCGCAACGCGCTAACGCGACAGGACATTGTGACGCAAACGGCCCCGGAACCCACCGGGGCCGTTTTCGTTTGCATCATGCTCTCCGGGCGGCCTCGCCTGGAGAAGCACTGTTCGGAGGCGCGGATGCGATCACGCCGGCAAATGTCGCCAGGTCCATGGCTGCGCTCGATCGCTGGTGCCGGCGCATTGATGCTGCTCCTGTCTGCGCCCTCTTTGCTCGCCCAGCAGCCGGCGAACGACGAGGCGGCTCAGCAGGCTTTCAACAATTCCTGTCGCACCTGCCACTCGGTGAAGGATGGCGACAATCGCCTCGGTCCCAATCTCAACAAGATCGTGGGACGCAAGGCCGGCTCGCTGCCGAACTACAACTACTCCCCGTCGATGAAAGACGCCGGCTTCGTCTGGGATCCGGACAAGCTAACCCGCTTCATGGTCAAGCCGGATGAGGTCGTGTCCGGCAACAAGATGCAGCCGTATGGCGGTGTCTCCGCGGAGGACGCGGCCAAGGTAGTTGCGTATCTGCAGGCGGCGTCGGGTTCACAGTAGCGGGCCACGGTGCACCGCTGCATTTTGGTTTGCGATGCGATTGTGGCGCATCCTTCGAGACGCCCGCCTCCGGCGGGCTCCTCAGGATGAGGACGGAGTGCGTGGCCGCAAATCTGTCCACAGTGCTTGCACCACGTCACGGATGCCAGTTAGCCTCATCCTGAGGAGACCGCGAAGCGGTCGTCTCGAAGGATGGGGCGGGCACGATGACAGAAGGCGCGTACCTCTACATTCTCAGATGCGTCGACGGCAGCTATTACATCGGCACGACGCGCACCGAGCTTGAGGTCAGAATCGCGCAGCACAACGCTGGCACGTTCGGCGGCTATACGAAGTCACGCAGGCCCGTGACCCTGGTCTTCTCGCAATGGTTCGACCGGATTACCGACGCGATCGAATGCGAGCGCAAGCTCAAGAAATGGAGCCGCGCCAAGAAGGAAGCCTTCATACGCGGAGATTTTGCCGAGCTCCATGAATTGGCAAAGCGCGGATCGCATCATCCTTCGAGACGCCCGCCTGCGGCGGGCTCCTCAGGATGAGGGCGGAGTGCGCGGCTCGAGGTTTTCCTCGAAGGACCTGCACTAACCTACGAGGCGCTAGTTAGCCTCATCCTGAGGAGCGCGCTCTTGCGCGCGTCTCGAAGGACGAGGCGTTCACGCCGGCGGAAGCCCTTTACCGCCCCCGCTCCGAGATCAACCTCAGCCAGGCCGCTGAATGAAACGCGCTCATCAGCAAATACATCGGCACCATCCCACTCAGCACAGAGCCGTACCCGGCGGCACACAACATGTCCGCCGGGCCGCCGAGCACGGCCGTCAACACGGCCATGATCGCGAAGGTCGGCGTTGCCGCCAGAGCCAGCCATCTGGCGAGGTGGCGTGCGGCCACCACGCCATCGCGGCTCGCGCCGATGGCCACGTTGGCGGGACTAGTCACGGCCTTCCGCGGCCTCCTCGCGAAAAGCCTTCTCGCCGGCCGTCGAGATCTCCACCCATTTCTTGTCGGGCGCAGCGCCTTCCGCGTAGCTGTCGTGCCAGTTCCACCATTTGTAGGTTGGCGTCTGCGGATAGCCCTTTGGCGAGTCCTCCCAGACCTCCTGCCGGCCGAGCGGGGTGATATCGAGATAGTTCCAGGTGCCGCCCATCTGCTCGTCGCCGCGGCTCTTGACGAAATAGGTGCGGAAGATGCGGTCGCCATCGCGGTAAAACACGTTGGTGCCGTGCCATTCGTCGACGCCGAAATCGGCGTCGAAACTGTCGGTGACGGTGACCCAGGGCATGGTCCAGCCCATCCGCTGCTTCAGCCTGATGATCTCGGCCTGCGGCGCGCGCGAGGCAAACACCAGCGTGGTGTCGCGGGCGTTCAGATGCGAGACATGGGCGACCTGGTCGGCCACCATGGAGCAGCCCCGGCAGGCTTGATCGGGCCAGCCGAGCACGCCCGGCTCGAAGAAGGCCCGGTAGGCGATCAGCTGCCGCCGGCCCTGGAACAGATCCACCAGACTGATCTTGCCGCCGGGCCCCTCGAACGCATAGGTTTTGGTGACTTCCATCCACGGCATGCGCCGGCGCTCGGCGGCGAGGGCGTCGCGGGCACGGGTATGCGCCTTTTCCTTCACGAGCAGTTGCTGACGGGCGGCCTCCCAGTCCTGCGGCGACACCACCGGCGGTGTTTGCATGGCGGCCTGTCCGTTAGTTCCTGCGTTGTCTGCTGATGTCATCATGGCTCTCCATTCCTCTTGTCCGGGCGGTCATTCCGCGTCGCGCTACGACAGACGCGGAACCGCTCGCCCCTCACCGCACATTGTCGGTCGTCAACGATTTCTGGCACCAAGCGGTTGCGCGGTGGGAGTAACAAGTGTGGCGGGATTTGAATGGAGTCGCTGATCACGGCCGCCGCGCGCGCGTTAGAGGCCGGCGATCCGCTCGGCGCGCTCAACCGCGTTGCGCTGCGCAACGATGCACCGTCGCTGGCGCTACGCGGCATCGCGATGGCGCAGCTCGGCGATCTCGCGAAAGCGAAGACGCTGCTGCGGAGTGCCGCGCGCGCGTTCGGTCCAAGAGAGGCGGTGGCGCGCGCGAGATGCGTGGTGGCCGAAGCCGAGATCGCGCTCGTCTCGCGCGACCTGAGCTGGCCGGTGAAAACGCTCGCGGCGGCCCGCGCAACGCTCGAACAGCACGGCGATCTCGCCAATGCAGCCCATGCGGGCCACATCGAGGCGCGCCGCCTCCTCCTCGTCGGGCAGCTCGACGAAGCCGAGCGCACGCTGGCCGAGCTCAGCCCCTCCCCGCTCCCGCCTGCATCGCAAGTGGTCCGCGAGCTCGTGGTCGCCGGCATCGCCATCAGACGGCTGAGAGCAAAAGATGCGCGCGCGGCGCTCAACCGCGCGGCCCACGCAGCTCGGCAGGCCAAGATCCCGGCGCTCGTGGCCGAGGTCGACAGCGCGAACCTCATCCTCGACACGCCGGCGGCGCGCCTGATCGCGCGCGGCAGCGAGCACCCGTTGTTGCTCGGGGAGGTCGAAAGACTGGCGACCTCGACGGCGCTCGTCGTGGACACCTTTCATCATGCCCTGCGCAGGCAAGGCCGCATCGTCTCGCTCGGAACGCGGCCGGTGCTGTTCGCGCTCGCCCGCCTCCTGGCGCAGGCATGGCCCGCGGACGTCTCGCGAGAGGCGCTGATATCAGGCGCGTTCCGGGCGAAGCACGCCGATGAATCGCATCGCGCGCGGTTGCGCGTGGAGATCGGGCGGCTCCGCACCCAGCTCAAGCCGCTGGCCGACATCAGCGCGACGAAGCAGGGTTTTGTGCTGGCGCCGCGCAAGACGCGCGACGTCCTCGTGCTGGCACGTCCCGTCGAGGAGAAGCACGCCGCGGTGCTCGCCGTCCTCTCCGACGGCGAGCCCTGGTCGAGCTCGGCGCTCGCGCTGGCGCTGGGGACGAGCGCGCGCACGGTGCAGCGGGCCCTCGAAGAGCTGGCGCGGGCGAACAAGGTGCAATCGTTCGGACACGGCCGGGCACGGCGCTGGATGACCCCGCCCGTCCCGGGTTTCCCGACAGGCTTGTTACTCCCCGGACCGCTCCTGAAGGCGTAAGTTGGATCACATCAGAGGGATCAAGCACATGAAGCGTTCCGCCGCCGAGATCGTCAGGGAGTACGGACCTTTTGCGGGTGTCGAGGCCGTGCATGGCGTCACCTATGACGGCACCCATGTCTGGTTCGCATCCGGCGACAAGCTGAATGCGGTCGATCCGGCCAACGGCAGGATCGCACGCTCCATCGATGTCGCCGCGCATGCGGGGACGGCGTTCGACGGCCGGCACCTGTTCCAGATCGCCGAGGATCGCATCCAGAAGATCGACGCCGCCACCGGCAAGGTGATCAGCACGATTCCGGCTCCGGGCGGCGGCGGCGATTCCGGATTGGCCTGGGCGGAGGGCTCGCTGTGGGTCGGTCAGTACCGCGAGCGCAAGATCCATCAGGTCGATCCGGAAACGGGGAAGATCCTCCGCACCATCGAAAGCAAGCGCTTCGTGACCGGCGTCACCTGGGTCGACGGCGAGCTCTGGCATGGCACCTGGGAGGGCGAGGAAAGCGATTTGCGCCGGATCGATCCTGAGACGGGCAAGGTGCTGGAGCAGCTCGACCTGCCCGCCGGGACGATGGTGTCAGGATTGGAGTCCGACGGCGGCGACCGCTTCTTCTGCGGCGGTGGCGATCGCGGCAATGTGAGGGCGGTTCGCCGCCCGAGGCGCAGCTAGGTGCGCGATGACGGATGCGCGGCACCGATGCTGCGCAACCGTTAATCTGTTCGCCCCAATTCCACCCCACCGGTGCGCTCTAGCGCCCCCCTCGCCTGCCCTGTAGACTTCCGACCCTGGGTGGCTTGGGGGATTGATGCGACTGACGCTGAACTTGAAGACTGTCCTGATCGCCGTGGCGGTGCTCGCGGCGTCGTTTTTCGTCAGCCTGAAGGCGATGGACTGGCTGTCGCCGCGCGCGGCGACGACTGCGCCGCCGATCGCGCAATTGCCGCCGCTGCCGCCGGTCGCGAAGAGCTCGATCGTGGTGGCGCCGGTGGCGATCGCGATATCGGCGATCCGCGAACAGGCCGAGAAAGCCGCGCCGCGCAATTTCGCCGGCAAGGCCGATAATCCAATCTCGCAGATCCTGGAGAATGCCGACATCGGCTGGTCCGCGGTGCGCGGGCCGATGGCGGCTGCCGGCGACAAGGACGTGCTGACGATCTCGACGCCGCTCAACGGCAAGCTCAACGTGACGGGCTCGCTGTCGTCGAAAGCCACCGGCGCGCTTGGCGACGCGCTGGGCAGCGTGCTCGGCGGTGACGCAGCGAAACGGATCGGCGCGGTCAACATCAAGAATTTGAACGCCAGCGCCGAGATCAAGGGCAACGTGGTCGTCACCTCGCGCCCGAAGCTCGCGGCCAATTGGCATCTCGAGCCAAATCTCGGCGCCCAGGTCAATCTCGGCGACACCAACCTCAATGTCTCCGGCGCCAAGGTCAACGTGCCGGCGCAGGTGAAGCCGCTGATCGACAAGAATGTCGGCGAGCAGATCAACATCGTCTCCGAGCGCATCCGCAACGATCCCTCGCTGCGCGAGAATGCGAAGCTGCAATGGGCCAAGGCCTGCCGCTCGATCCCGCTGCAGGGCTCGGGCTCCTCGGCCGCGCTGCCGCCGCTCTGGCTCGAGATGAAACCGACCCGTGCCATCGCGGCGCAGCCGCGCGTCGACGCGCAGAACGTGACGCTGCTGCTCGGCCTTGAGCTCGAGACGCGCGTGACCTCGACGTCGACCAAGCCGGACTGTCCCTTCCCCGACAAGATCTCGATCGTGCCGCCGACCGGCACCGGCGTGAACATCGGCGTGCCGATCGACGTGCCCTTCACCGAGATCAACAAGCTGATCGCGGCGCAGATGGTCGGCCACACCTATCCCGAGGACGGCTCCGGCCCGGTCGACGTCACCGTGAAAGGCGTCAACGTGGTGCCGTCGGGCGATCGTCTCCTGATCTCGCTGCTGGTGCGCGCCAAGGAAAAGAAGAGCTGGCTCGGTCTCGGCGCCGAAGCGACCGTGCACATCTGGGGCCGGCCGATGCTCGACCAGGCGCAGCAGACGCTGCGGCTCGCCGACATCCAGCTCGCGGTGGAATCCGAGGCCGCCTTCGGCCTGCTCGGCGCGGCCGCACGCGCGGTGGTGCCGCAGATGCAGCAGGCCTTGGTGCAGAAAGCGACGCTCGATCTGAAGCCGATCGCCGCCAATGCGCGCGAGAAGATCGCGGCCGCGATCGCCGACTACCAGAAGAGCGAGGATGGCCTCAAGGTCGACGCCAAGATCGACAGCCTGACCCTCGCCGACATCGCCTTCGATTCCAAGACGCTGCGCATCGTCGCGGAAGCCGGCGGCTCGCTGAACGTCTACGTGACGAAGCTGTCGGGGATGTAGCGCGTCTTCACTCGCCGGACCCGCGCGCGTCGCTTGCGCCGCTGGCATTCTCGTCGGAGGATGCTAAGCTGTTTCCCGCAACCTCGAACGAGGTGCTGACAGCACTGCAGGGGACAACGCGAGGACAACATGGAAGCCGGCATGGTCACGCCTGCGCCGGCGCTGGTGCGCTTTTCCGGCATTCAGAAGACCTACGATGGCGAGCACCTCGTGGTGAAGAACCTCGATCTCGAAATCAGGAAGGGCGAGTTCGTCACCCTGCTCGGCCCGTCGGGCTCGGGCAAGACGACCACGCTGATGATGCTGGCCGGCTTCGAGGTTCCGACCCATGGCGAAATCTACCTCGCGGAACGGCCGATCAAGAACGTGCCGCCGCATAAGCGCGACATCGGCATGGTGTTCCAGAACTATGCCTTGTTCCCGCACCTGACGATCGCGGAGAATATCGCCTTCCCGCTATCCGTTCGCAACACGCCCAAGGCCGAGGCGCAGGAGCGCGTCAACGCGGCGTTGCGCATGATCAAGATGGAAACCCTGGCGCACCGGCGGCCCGGGCAGCTGTCCGGCGGTCAGCAGCAGCGCGTGGCGCTGGCCCGCGCGCTGGTTTTCAATCCGCAGCTCGTGCTGATGGACGAGCCCCTCGGCGCCCTCGACAAGCGCCTGCGGGAGCAGATGCAACTGGAGATCAAGCAGCTGCACGAGACGATGGGCATCACCGTCGTCTACGTCACCCACGATCAGAGCGAAGCGCTCACCATGTCGGATCGCATCGCCGTGTTCAACGACGGCATCGTGCAGCAGATCGACAGACCCGACGCGCTGTACGAGCATCCGGTGAACAGCTTCGTCGCTCACTTCATCGGTGAGAACAACGTGCTGTCCGGCACCGTCGAGACGGTCGAGAAGGACTATTGCCGCGTCACGCTGGCTGGTGGCGGCGCCGTGACCGCACGGGCGGTCAACGTATCGGGCGCGGGCGCATCGACCTCCCTGTCGGTGCGGCCGGAGCGGATCGCCATCATCCCGGACGGCACCTCCAGCGAGGGACCGAACCGGCTGCCGGCCAAGGTGCAGAACACCATCTATCTCGGCGACCACGCGCTGGCCGTGCTCGATGTCGCCGGCAACGGGGAGTTCATGGTCAAGCTTCAGCCGGGGACGCATGACGGATTGAGACGTGGCAATCTAAGATCTGGTGAAAGCGTATTCATCACCTTCCGTCCCGAGGACTGCCTGGCCCTCGATCCCGTCTGATCCGGACCGGCATCGATCAACCTCAACGCAACGCAGATGAAGAAGGAACAAGGACCATGCTGAAGCGCAAGACTGGCAAGATTGCTCTGGGGTTCGCCGTGGCGTTCAGCGCCAGCGCCGCGCTGGCCACGGTCACGCAGGCGCGTGACCTCACCGTCGTGTCGTGGGGCGGCGCCTACCAGGATGCCCAGAAGAAGGTCTATTTCGAGCCGTTCAAGAAAGCAGCCGGCGTCGCGATGAACGACGAGTCCTGGGACGGCGGCGTCGGCGTGTTGCGCGCCAAGGTGCAGGGTGGTGCCGCCACCTGGGACCTCGTCCAGGTCGAGAGCGACGAACTCGCGGTCGGCTGCGAGGAAGGCCTGTTCGAGAAGATGGATTATTCCAAAATCGGCGGCGAGGGCGCCTATATACCGCCGTCGGTCAATCCCTGCGGCGTCGGCGCCATCCTGTACGATTTCGTTCTCGGCTACGACAAGGACAAGCTGAAGGACGCCCCCAACGGCTGGGCCGACTTCTTCGATACCAAGAAGATTCCGGGCAAGCGCGCCTTGCGTCAGGGCCCGAAGACCACGCTGGAGATCGCCCTCATGGCCGACGGCGTCGCGCCGAAGGACGTCTACAAGGTGCTGGCGACCGACGAGGGCATTGAGCGCGCGTTCAAGAAGCTGGACACCATCAAGGGCGACATCGTCTGGTGGAAGGCCGGCGCCCAGCCGCCGCAATTGCTCGCCTCCGGCGAGGTCGCGATGACCTCGGTCTACAATGGCCGCATCGACACCGCGAACAAGAACGACAAGAAGAATTTTGGCATCGTATGGGACGGCGCGCTCTTCACTCTCGACAGCTGGGTCATCCTGAAGGGCAGCCCGAACAAGGACGCGGCCTACAAGTTCCTGGACTTCGCGGGCAAGGCGGAGAACCAGTCAAAACTGTCGCAGAACATCGCCTATGGCACCTCGAACAAGGACGCAGCCGCCCTGCTCGCGCCCGCCGTTCTCAAGGACCTGCCGACAGCGCCTGACAACATCAAGAACGCGGTCGAGATCAACGTTGGCTTCTGGCTCGAGAACATCGACCGCCTGACCGAGCGCTTCAACAAATGGGCCGCGAAATAACGCGCCCCGCAAGATTCGATCCAAGGCTCGATCCAAGGCTCGACCAATGACGGATGCGCGCTTGACCGGCGCCAATGCGTTGACCGAGGTGCCGCTCAAGCGCCGATTGAGGCGTGCGGAGCGGACACGTCAGGTCAAGGCATTGGCGCTGGTGCTGCCGCTTCTCGTCTTCCTGCTGTTCACCTTCGCAGGCCCGATCGCCGGCATGCTGTGGCGCGCGGTCGATGACCGCGAGGTGCGTCAGGTCCTGCCGCAAACCATCGCTGCTCTCGCCGACTGGGACGGCAAGGACCTGCCGGATGAAAAGGCCTTTGCAGCGCTGGCAAGCGACATCCTGGCGGCGCGCGCCTCCGGCACCATCGCCATCGCGGCCAAGCGGCTCAACTACGCCCTGAACGGTTTTCGTACGATCCTGACCAGCACGGCACGTAATCTGAAGGCGCAGCCGGAGCCCGGCACAGCCAGGGAGACATTGGGCAAGATCAACCCGGCCTGGCGCGAACGGGCCACCTGGACGACGATCAAGGATGCCGGTGGCCCGGTGACCGGCTTCTATCTGCTGGCGGCGCTCGACCTGACGCGGAACGTCGAAGGTGCGATCGTCGCGGCCGCATCAGACCAGGCGATCTACCGCAACGTCTTCGCCCGCACCTTCCTCATCAGCTTCAGCGTCACGGCACTCTGTCTGATCCTCGGCTTCCCGGTCGCGTACCTGCTGGCGACACTGCCACCGGGCCGGTCGAATCTGCTGATGATCTTCGTTCTGCTGCCTTTCTGGACGTCGCTTCTGGTCCGCACCTGCGCCTGGATCGTCTTGCTGCAGAGCAAAGGGGTCGTGAACGACAGCCTGCTCTGGCTTGGCATCATCGACGAGCCGTTGCGCCTGATCTACAACCGCTTCGGGGTCTGCGTGGCCATGACCCACGTTCTCCTGCCGTTCATGATCCTGCCGCTGTACAGCAGCATGAAGGCAATCTCGCCTGCTTACATGCGTGCCGCTGCCTCGCTCGGCGCGCCACCGACCACTGCCTTCCTGCGGATCTACCTGCCTCAGACCCTGCCCGGCATCGGCGCGGGAAGCCTGCTCGTCTTCATCCTGGCGCTCGGCTACTACATCACGCCGGCCCTCGTCGGCGGCGCCGCCGATCAGATGATCAGCTACTTCATCGCGCTCTACACGACCGAGACGGCCAATTGGGGCCTTGCTTCGGCGTTGGGTGCGGTGCTGCTACTGGCCACTCTTTTGCTCGCTCTCGTCTACGGCAAGCTGGTGCAGGGACAGCAGGTCACGGGAGGGATGAAGAATTGAGCGATCATTCTTCCCTCCGCACGCCCAGCCAGCGCATCGCGTGGACCGCGACCATCGTCATCTCCACGCTGGTGTTCATCTTCCTGATTGCGCCGATCCTTGCGATCATGCCGCTGTCCTTCAGCTCGGGCTCGTATCTCACCTATCCGCTGCCGGGCCTCTCCTTGCGCTGGTACGACGACTTCATCAATTCGCCGCGCTGGATGAATTCGCTGAAGAACAGCATGATCATCGGCGTCGCCTCGACCCTGCTGTCGATGGTCCTTGGCACGCTGGCCGCGCTCGGGCTGGCGCAGTGGAAGAGCCGGTTCAAACCGCTCGTGCTGGCTTTCGTGCTGTCGCCGGTCGTCGTGCCCGGCGTCATCACCGCGGTCGGCCTGTATTTCTTCTTCGCGCCGATCGGACTGACCGGCAGTTATCTCGGCTTGATCCTGGCCCACACCGCGCTGGCGACGCCCTTTGTGGTGATCACGGTCGGCGCGACGCTGCAAAGCTTCGACACCAATCTGGCACGCGCCGCCGCCTCGCTCGGCGCCTCGCCGCTTTATGCGTTCCGCCGCGTGATCCTGCCGCTGATCCTGCCCGGCTTGGCGTCGGGTGCGCTGTTCGCCTTCGCGACGAGCTTCGACGAGGTGGTGATCGTGCTGTTCATGGCGGGTCCAGAGCAGCGCACCCTGCCGCGCGAAATGTTCAGCGGCATTCGCGAGAACATCAGCCCGACCATCACGGCAGCGGCGGTGATCTTGACGACGGTATCGGTCATCCTCCTCGCGACCCTGGAAGGCTTGCGCCGGCGTAACGAACGGCTCAAGGGCAGCAGCGCCTGATTGGCGGTGTTCCTCTTCCTTCTCCCCTTGTGGGAGAAGGTGGCGCAAAGCGCCGGATGAGGGGTATCCGTCCGCTCGCCCTACTGCGAGACAGCGACTCGCGGAGAGAGACCCCTTGTAAGTCGAAGCGCCGCAGGTCTGCTATTGTAGACGTTGCGGTGACGGACGGGAGCCCGCAAACCCCCAGGTCGTTGCAGGCCGTGGGT